>JAAZCB010000006.1 GCA_012513545.1 Clostridiaceae bacterium | reverse complement strand
TTGGCTCTTCTCATTTCAGGTGTATATACGTCAAATACACCTTCATTATGTGTTTTTCTATAATTTGTGAAGGTTTCAACAATTCCCGGGTCGACTTTTTTTCCATAAGCCTCAGCGCCTTTTATTACCATTCTCATTCCTCCAAAGGGCATGATTGCCCTCTTTAGAGGTGCATCCGTCTGAAGCCCCACAACTTTTTCGTTCTCTCTGTCTATATATCCGGGTCCATGAGAAATAATGGTAGATACCGTATTCGTATCGACATCCAGCACTCCACCATTTTTCCTTTCTTCGTCCAAAAGCTCCTTAACACGCTCCCAGAGCTTCTTTGTACTTGTCGATGGACCGCTTAGGAAATCGTCGTTGCCTTCATAAGGCGAATAATTCTGATTTATAAAGTTCCTTACATCAATTTCGGAACACCAGCTGCCTTTCTTAAATCCTCTCCAGGCATCCATTTTATCAACACCTTTCCAATTATTATCCTATAAATAATATGATACCTATATAGATATTTAATCTTTGTCTGAATGCTCAATTCTGTGTTTAAGATCACTGTTTTCTCTCTATATATACCCTACTTAACCACTTAATATCCAGACAATAAAAAAAGAATTCCCATAAATCCCGTTGGAAATTCCCGTTTTCATACTATAATGAGTATTCAGTACATTTAATATACTCTCAATTAATCTATATCAAAAATTAAAGCATCGTTTTCTATCCTGAATTTCGTATCAAGTTCACTGCAAAGTTTTAATTCCCTTTCAAGAAGATCTTTTGCATTAGTCCCATACTGCGGTACAACCTGTACCTTGCTTATAGTCCTTACAGGAATGGCCTCAATTTTTGCAAGCTCAAAATCCTCGAAGTCCATACTGATAATAAAGGATTCCTGGTTTTCAGGGTCATTCTGATCAAAGATAAAATTACCCAGGCTGTAAAATATCGGTTTACCCTTGTAAACCTCTATACCCTGAAACTGATGGGGATGATGGCCAAGAACAACATCCACTCCTGCATCTATAAGCTGGTGCGCATAATCCCTCTGTCTGGGTAAAACCTCGAAACTATCCTCCACACCCCAGTGAAGCGAAACAATCAATATATCAACATTATCACGTAAGCTTTCGATATCGCTCTTAATGGAATCGTCAAAATTAATCGGCCTTTTTGCAACTCCCGGCTTGTCCTTTCCGGCTATAAACATCAGTGGCGGATTACCCTTGTACACTACTTCAGACATATCCGTATAGGAAAGCAACCCTGTCTTGACACCTCTTTTCTCAATAATAGCGGGTTTTAGAGCTTCCTCAATATTTTTCCCCGCTCCTGAATACGCAATACCAAACTTGTCCAATACAGACATAGTATCGAACAAACCTTCCTCATAATAATCAAGAATATGGTTGTTAGCCAGGCTAAACAGATTAAATCCTGCAAAGCTTAATCCCTCAATAGCTTCCGGATCATTTTTCAGGACATACTTGCCACCCTCTTTTATACCTTTTAGAGATCGTGTTCTTGCAGTTATAGGTTCCTCAAGATTGGCAAAAACCACATCACCCTTCTTTAGAATATCGGCAACCTCAAGAAACGGATATTTAAAATTCCTGTTTGAGTCCTTAAGACGGCTTCCAACGCCTCTACCCAAGAGTATATCTCCGACTGCAACAATTTTAAAGCTGTCATTAATATTGCCTGTACCTGAGGTTGTAATGTTCACAGGATTTGATGTGACTTCTGAATATACATTTTGAGCCACCGTATTATCACCGTTGCTGCCAATGTCACCTGGTACGGCAGTCTCAATAATGACGGGAACATCGGCATTACTACTGTATAAACTCTTTCTTACTGCTACTGCTGCAATAATACCTGATACTAAAACAATAACTGCCAAAACAACCGTAATTATCTTTTTATTCATGTTCATCAACCCGTATTCATAATATTTTATAAGTCTTAAAAAACATTTCCAATACTAATAAATACATTTTAACATGAAATAATTATGAAATGTAGTTTTTATAGGAATTTATATAAATAGGATTTTCATAAATTCCTATACTCGTACAAAATTAATACTTCCTGGCCGACAAACTTCCCATAGAGCTGCTAATTCGAACTTTTGCAGGGTTTGAAGGTGAATAGAATTCATTGATTTCGAGTGCACCGACACTTTCAACCGATAATTGCGAATTTCCTGGCAGAGACAAATCTATATTACCTACCCCGGTCTTAAATTCATAATCCCCATTTTCATCAAATTCGGCCTTTACTTTGATATTCCCATAATTCTTAACAATGCTGGACTGTCCCGATATCCTTCCGTTGGATATTCTTACGTTACCTGAATCCCCTTTTACACTTATAATTCCGTCAAGCTTATTAATTTCAAGATTTGCCGAACTTAAATCAAAGTCCAGAACCCCCTTTATCTCATCGAGAAACCTTATATTCCCTGTGTTCTGCTTCCAATTCAATACACAACGGTTTTTGGGAATGTACACTGTCATATTGGTGCTGCCCTCCAGGTACTTTTTGCTTTTCGAGCTAAAAACTGATTTGAAAAAGATTTTGCTCTCCTTTTCTTTAATTTCTATATCGAAATCATTTATTTTTTCCTCAAGGGTGCTTTTCTCACCACACCCCCTTATTTTTTTTGTTATTTCGAATTTTATCATCCTTTTATCCCATGTGAAAACTTCAATCTTTCCTGCCTCACATGACACCTCCAGTCCTTGCGATGCCCGGACCTCAATACTTTTTTCCTCATAAGCACTGACTTCTATTCTAGGACCATTCTCGGCCTTTGAAACAGTACAGGCTGAAAGAATGACAAGCTGGAATATAAAAAGCCCAAAAAGAATGAAAAACCTCATTATTGCGCCCCCTCCAATCTCAAATATTCAATGCTGCTTAATATTAACACGATAACACATAGAACTTCAAATATTTCCCACAAAGCATATCTATCTTTTGGGGAATACTATTACTGAAAAAAAACTATATAACTTTATAAAATCAATATTGGCCGCTATATAAATGTTTTTTTGAAGAGGAGGTACACCATATTGGATAAGGAACAAGCAGCAGTCATGATAAATAATCTGGTCAAAAACGCAAGGGAAGCCCAGGAAAAATACGATAATTATTCACAGGACAAGATTGATACGATTGTTAAGGCTATGACTTTAGCAGGCATAGACAAACATATGGAGCTTGCAAAGTTAGCAGCAGATGAAACAAAAATGGGTATATATGAGGACAAGGTAATAAAGAATCTTTTTGCAACCGAGTATGTATACCACAGTATCAAGTATGACAAAACCGTAGGAATAGTAAGTGAAAATGAGGAGGAAAACTATTTTGAAGTAGCTGAACCGGTAGGCGTGATTGCGGGAGTAACACCTGTAACCAATCCGACATCAACAACGCTTTTTAAGTCTCTTATCGCTGTAAAAACAAGAAACCCAATAATATTCAGTTTCCATCCCAAAGCGCAGAACTGTTCAGCAAGAACTGCTGAAATAGTCAGGGACGCCGCCGTAAAAGCCGGTGCACCCGAATACTGCATCCAGTGGATAGAATCCCCTTCCATAGAGGCAACAAAAATACTTATGAACCACCATGATGTTTCAATGGTTCTTGCCACAGGGGGCTCTGGCATGGTACAGGCTGCATACAGCACCGGCAAGCCTGCCCTTGGAGTTGGTCCGGGTAACGTTCCGTGTTACATCGAGAAATCTGCGAACATCAAAAGAGCAGTATCTGACCTTATACTAAGCAAGACCTTTGACAATGGTATGATTTGCGCTTCAGAACAGGCCCTCATTGTTGACAGGGAGGTATCGGAAGAGGTTGTTTCCCTGCTTAAGGATATGGACTGCTATTTCTTAAATAATGAAGAAATTGAAGCCTTGTCAAAAACTGCAATAGATGAAGAAAAGTGTGCCATGAACCCTTCCATTGTGGGACAGCCTGCATATAAAATAGCTCAAATGATAGGACTTGACGTTCCAAGACAGACAAAAATTTTAATAGCTCCCTTAGAAGGTATAGGCCCCTCTTATCCCCTATCACGAGAAAAGTTAAGCCCTGTTCTGGCCTTCTATATAGTAGACGGTTACATGGAAGGTATAAGAAAATGTGAAGAAATGACTGAATTTGGAGGGCTTGGGCACTCAGCTGTCATACATTCGGAAAATGATGAGATAATCCGAATATTCAGTGAAAAAATACGTACAGGAAGGCTGATTGTAAATTCTCCCTCGTCACAGGGTGCCATAGGTGATCTTTACAACAATTACAGGCCCTCTCTTACCTTAGGCTGCGGTACCATGGGAAAAAACTCTACAACTGCTAATGTAAGCACTTCAAACCTTATAAATATAAAAAGAGTAGCTAAAAGGACGGTTAATATGAAATGGTTCAAAATACCCCAGAAAGTATATTTTGAAGCAGGCTCGCTGCAATATCTTTCAAAGCTGAAGGGCAAAAAAGCATTTATTGTAACAGACAAATTTATGATTAATCTAGGGCTTATTGACAAAGCTCTTTACCATCTTGAAAAAGCAGGCATTGACTATGAAATATTCAGTGATGTGGAACCGGACCCATCAGTTGAGACGGTATTTAAGGGCGTAGGTGAGATGAATAAATATAATCCTGATATTATAATAGCCTTTGGCGGCGGTTCACCAATAGATGCTGCAAAAGGTATGCGTCTTTTTTATGAGTATCCTCAAACGGAATTTGAAATGTTGAGGCTTAAGTTTATGGACATCAGAAAAAGGGCTGTAAAATTTCCCGATCTGGGAAAAAAGTCCGTTTTTGTTGCTATTCCTACAACTTCAGGTACTGGTTCTGAAATTACAGCCTTTGCAGTAATTACCGACAAGATAAAAGGAATTAAATATCCGTTGGCAGATTACGAGCTTACACCTGATATAGCCATTATTGACCCTGAGCTGACATATACTGTACCGGAGACTGTTACCGCAGACACTGGAATGGATGTACTTACACACGCAATAGAGGCATACGTATCTGTTATGGCTTCAGACTATACCGATG
>JAAZCB010000583.1 GCA_012513545.1 Clostridiaceae bacterium | reverse complement strand
CCGGAACTCTATCCAATTGGAGATTCCGCCAAAATTGTTTCTAATATCGAGGAAAAAGTGAAAGACTCTTTTCTACATGCTCTTCCAATTGAGCTACCACCCTAATGGGGTCGGATAGGACTCGAACCTACAACACTGTAATTTGGAATGTAGTCTTTCAGGCACCTCGATAATAGTTAAAACTATTGTCAAACACAACTTGTTACTGGTACAGGGAGAGGGACTCGAACCCTCAAAAACTTGTTTCTAAGACAAGTATCTATTCCAATTCGATTATCCCTGCTTATTTTTACACAATTAAAAAAGTGGTTAAATCCTTTTTTAGACTTAACCACTCTCTATAAATGCTTTATTGTTTTTCCTTACGAAATCCCAACGGAGAACAACCGTTTTCTGCATTTTGAATATAGAGGATTAAGCCAATGTATAAGTAGATCAATACTTGGTTCATACCCATAACTTAACGCTGTATTAATTTGTCTGAGTTTTAGAGATATCAACTTAGCCATTGTTATCCTCCTTAAAATTAACTTCTATGCCGAGCAACATTTTTCAAGGCATAGTGTTTAAATAATAACACAGGTACAATTATCCCGTCAAGGGAAATTTTTATTTGTAATAATTTTGTAATAATTGACACAAATTACGTGAATGGCGGTCAACGTTACTGCAATTCTTGATGAAGCTTTAAATATAACGCTGGATAATATTATTCTCTAACTTCTACTCCCGTTATCGAAACATCAAGCCATGATTCTTTGAGTTTAAATTCTTTGGTTGTATCAATTACTTTTACCCTATCTTCATTTACCCATTCCTTTAATATGCCGTTATTCGCTGACAGTTTATAATCCAGAACCCACACCTTACTTTTGTCTTTCGAAAATATACCCAGATCGGAGCCCCAGAATACGTCAACCTCCGGAGCAAATTGCTTTTCTCTGATATTCATAATCGCATTTTTATTATATATCAGGTGCTCATGCTGCGGAAAGTAATAAGACAGAGTGCCCATTGTACACACATCCGTGTGAATAAAACAGTCATCCTCTCCAATATTTGATTTAAGATATGACACCACTTCTTCTACCGGTCCATTGAAACGGCTTTTTTCAATGTTGACCAACTGAGGAGAAGAAGCTAATAATACGGCAATACAAAGAACTGCTGCTTTCGATGTCTTTAATCTTGAGATCATAAAGGCAACCGTTAGCAAAAACAACCCTAAAAGCGGTATTGTATACCTGTCTACGATAGCAGGTTTAGAAATAATCGAGTAGGCAACCGCGAATAAAATTGTTCCAAGGTACGCTGAAATTGAAATCAGAGGCAGAAGAAAATGCTCTTCTTTCTTCCTTATGCAGTTAATAAATCCCCAGATAATAATCGCAACAAGGCAAAAGTATGTAGCAACAGATAATGCAGTTTGGCGTATTACTGCTTTACTTCCATAGGGACTTGCCAATATTTCAATAACTTTCTCGAAGGTCAGCTCAGGAATCCACTTAACACCGCCACTGGTAAATACATAGCTAAACAAATGGAAAAACAGTGGTATACAGCATAAGACAACTGCAGCAGTTGTCAAAACAAATACTTTTACTTTTGTCATATCTTTAGAGCTCAATACTAAAAGAGCAACAAACCCATTAATAAAAATAACAGCCAGCATTGCATAGTAATGGGTAAAACTCGCCGCCAATGTAAAAAGCCCATAGATTAACCAATTCTTTTTAAAAGGTTTGGTAAAGGAAAGATATCCGTATAGTGCACTGCCTGTCACAAAAAATGCAGCCCATGAATACATTCTTATCTCCTGACCATAAGTAAGACTTGCCGGAGTAATAAAAACCAGTATTGAGAAAATCACGCCTGTTTTTTCTCCGCATATCTTTTTTACCGGACCAGCGCCCAATGCACCCATGGCAAATATTCCCAGAGTCGAAAAAGTTCTCAGTGCAAAAAGAGATTTTCCAAAAAGAAGCATAAATATTTTCAACATAATATAATAAAGGGGAGGATGACTGTCATACCTCACCAGGCTGAAAAACTCATTAATCGGAAGTCTGGCATATGCCACTGAATAGGATTCATCATTCCATATACCCTCGTGGGTATTATTAAAGATTAAAAATATCATGCCTGCCCCTAACAATATGCACCATAACAAAATATATCCAACATTAATTTTTTTGCTTTTAGTTAATTGCATAGTCAACTCTCCCCGTTATCAACCAATCATATTTATTTTGTGCTTAACGCATGTATTTTCCAGTGCCGACTTGTCTCTATCCTTTTTATCATATCTGCCGGGTTTTCTGACAAAGTACCTGTACCTCAAATCCGAGGCACCAAAGTTTTTAAAATTAATACGTGCCTGATTTAAGGAAACTTCATTTGCACCCTTTTCACTATCGGGGTTTTCCAACTGGAATGTGTCATTTTTCCAGTAGCATATGCCACATATTCCATCTGCTTCGATTATTCTGGTTTTCAAGGTCTTATACCCGCAGCACGGACAGGTGTATTTTTCTCCAAAAGTCTCTTCTATCAAGCCTGTCCTTAAGTAGCCATATACCAGGTATCTGCTTGGCAAAACAGCCAAATACGCCATTCTCCTAAAAAAAGATTTCACTGGGTCCTCCGAAGCCTGGTTCCTTTTTTCCAGTTCGTAAGACAAACGGGCAAGTAGGGACATGAAATTCATATAGTAGTAACCAATTGGGAAAAGCAGATAGTATATGAATTTTACAATAGCTGAGTCTGCCATTTTTCGAGGCATAAAAAATCTGTCATAATAATAGCTTATATCCACAAACCGGGTATACCTTTTGAACAGGCTTCCTGCAAAGGACTTGAAAAACATTTTGTAAAGGGCGTTGGCAAAGGAACTGTCAGACGGTACATAACTCTTCCAGGGTGTATTGTCAAGGTATTTATAATACTCCTCTTTAAAGGGATGCATATCTTTAAAGTGCCATGGTTTGGTATTAATGTAATATGTGGTAGTGTAATGAATTAATTTTGGAGCTTTAACAGCTCTATACATACTATCACTTATGATTTGCTTTTTTTCAAAAAGCTCGCAGTGGGCCCCCTGCTGGTTCCATTCCAATGCAAGCTCAAGCCATTGATTTTTCAGTATGACATTCAAACCGTCCTGGTCTGCAAAAGCGGCCTTTTCCGGATTCTCAACAAGAAATTTGCTGACTTTTCCTGAAGTATTGTCTTCCCTCATTTTTTTCAAGTTCATAACCAGTACGCCTGCATTAAAATACTTGTCCCTTCTTTGCATGCCTAATTTTTTCTTTATCACTGCAGTATACATGCCGGCATGTTCAATACCGCAGTCTTCAACCGCAGCCAGGAAGTATTCAGAAATGTCCAGGTCCCACAATTCCGAGATATCTCCCCTGACTACAATGTCACAATCCAGGTAAATAACCTTATCAATATTTGTATCAAGCAATTCAGGCACAAAAATTCTAAAATACGTAGCAGTACTTGCTGAAGGACTCTGAGGAAATTTTTCATACAGTGAAGGTTCTATAGTCAGGAATTTCAAGCTGCAGCCATACCTTAAGATACATAGCCGAAGTAAATCCTTATCTTTAGGAGATAATCCTCCGTCAATTACAAAAAGCTCTATTTCTTTTTTCTTCGATGTGTTCTCAAGCAGCGAGACAAAGGTGACTGCAAGGTGTTGTACATATCGGCTGTCCGATGCTGAAACTATTTTAATAGTTCCCATACTCCCCCTCCTACTAACTTTTAATCATTAATTCCATATAATCTTTATATTCCGAAGAGGCTTTTATAAAGCCCGACCCAATCAAGTCATTTATATTCTCAAGCTTTCTGGCAGTTGAAGAATAGAAATCTATTTTTCCCCTGTCTATTAATATCCTGTAATACTCTTCATGTTCAAGCTTCCCAAAGAAACCATAGTCATTCTTTGCATTATCAAGCTTATTCACAAAGGAGTCAGTAAATTTATAATGCTTCAAGATACAGCTTACATCAGCAACATAAGCCTTGTTGCAAAAATGCGGATCTGTGACAGGTTCAATTTTTCCATCTATAAACATTAACGGGTGCTTGATAAGTATGTATTTGCTGGCGTCCTTTCCGAAATACCGGCGTCTGACACCTCCGTAACAGAACTTGAAACTTTTGTCCGCCAGTATGTTATAGTTGCAGAAGTTAGGATTGTGGTCAAAATATGCGCCTTTTTTTACAGCAGAAATATCGTAATAGCAATAGTTATCTGTAAAGCTTCCACATTGATAGGCATTGTCAGATTCCCTTTTAATTGGGAACATGTCCAGCATATATGCAACTACTGCTGTATAAGCCTTTTTATTCAAATATTCCAGAAACTGCGAAAGGGATATTTTGTCAGAACCCGGGTAGTCAAAGAATTCATCAATATCCACACAAAGGCACCAGCTGTCGTTGAAGAAGTTTTCAATTACCGTTCTGCGAATCTCGCTTTCATAATGTTTATGGGGTAATTCGGTTCTGTAAAGAGTTACCCTGTCTCTATTCATTAAATACTCCATAGTACCGTCTGTTGAGCAATTATCAATAAAGACAAAATGTTTGACTCCCAGATCACTGTAATAATTTATAAAAGACTCCAGGTATTCCATCCCGTTTTTTACCAGACAAACGACAGATACCTCATTCTTTTTGTGCATAACCCGCTCTTGCCCGCTTATGTGCCTAATGTCTCTTAAAAAAACCGGTGATGTGGTTTTAGTGGTCTTAATGCTGCTTTTGTTTTCGAACCGATTATCTCCTGTTTCTTTGTATACAAGCTTTAGAAAGCGGTCTTTCATATTGTGCCAGTTGTAGTATTCAACCTTGTAATAAGCGTTTTCACATACATACTCGACAAATTCCCGACTTTTAAGCCCCAAGCCGAAAAGCTTTATACAACGACTAATTGACTGACGTTTTGTATATACCAGAGGATAGCACCTTCTGCTTGCATCCGACAGCGTGTTGCCAATCACATAAGAGCCGCATGCAGCGGCATATATAACCCATTTACCGTAGTTCGGGTAATCGAAAGGCGCTGACATGCCTCCTTCTGACAGTAATTCACAGAGTTTTTCGTCATCGGTGCATTTGACTGCTTCAATGCCTGCCCTCTTCAGCTTTTTTATCAGTTTTGCGTTATCTTCCCTGTGTAGTATTACTCTAATACTGACTTCATAGGCTTTGGCGTACCATTTTAGCAGTCGCAGGTTTTTTAAGTTGCGCTGTCCTATGACATTTATAATTCTTTTTTCAAGTTTCATAGTATTGACCCTGGCTGAACAGGCTTTCAGCCTTTCTATATCCGCCGGATGAGCAAGTTCATAAACAAGCTTGTCCGTATGCTTTTCCAACTCGCGGCATAGGGTATGTTCTGTCCCGAATACCAGGTCTGCTTTATTTAAAACCTCTTTCAGATTATCCGCAGAAATGGAATGCCTTTTCCAGTACCCATGTGGTATATCCATACTTAAAACAAGCTTTGTAATGGACCTCTCACCCAGTCTGTCACGTATAGAACAGATGACAGGAAAATTAGCCGGATTAATTAAGACATGAATTATGTCAAAATCACCGTCTCTTAGTTGAGGCAGTATGTCTCCAGCCTTGAATATCTGTCCGTCAAAGACATTTATCCATTGATAAAAGCCGACTGCTTCCATCTTGCTTTTATCCGGCAAAACCTCCGCATCACTTGTTATAATGCAGTATTTCAAATTCTTTTTATTGTCTTCTGTCGTGAGTTTCATTATAACCCCCTCACCCGTTCCATATATAAAACAAGCTGATAATTTCGAATATTAATTCCCGTTAACCTTTACCCTTCCGAGCATATAATCCCATAGTCCGTCTTCTCCCTGCCAGAAGTCCTTTTGAGGATTATGCATTATTTCTATAACGCAAATACCGTCATCATCATATTCCAATTCTTTGTATTTTTCTCCGTACTTAATTCCGAGAATATCAAAATTGTTTTTTGTCTTGTGTTTCAATATTCCTTTAAGCTCTT
>JAAZCB010000582.1 GCA_012513545.1 Clostridiaceae bacterium | reverse complement strand
CATCGTGATTACGACGCTCTCTGCGTGTCTTGGGACTCATGATGGCTCCTTGGTTTGTTTAAAAATACCAGAGGAAACCACTTATAATCAGCTTTTTTTCTGTATTAAATTTTCAGACCGTTATAAACCACTTTTCGTTTCTGTATTAAAAATAATAGAAAGGTATATCTTAAGTACAATAATCCGATTTTTTTAAAACGGGAGGGGTCATTAATAGCCGTTTCTCTTGTTTTCCTCAATCAGGAAATAACGGATTGTGTGGCCACTGGGGAGCCCTTTTTTAAAGCACTTGCGGATAACCTCTACCGGGTGCGGCCAATTTGGAGCAAAAACACCATAGAAAACAGATGTTTTTAGAACAATAGGGTTGCCTATTCTCACTATTCTGACCGGTAATTCTCAATTTATCTGACCGCCGGTTCTCTTGAGAATCGCCGGTCATTTTGCTTGAGAATGATCGGTCACTTTCGGTGAGAATTACCGGCCATTTTCAGTGATAACTGGCATAAGGTCGGGTGATTAAAGGTTTAATGCCGAAACCATAGAGATTCCGTGCACTCCGGGCTTACTATCCTAAAAGCAATTTTTATATAAATTGATACGGATTGGTATAAACCTTACATGATAAATGGACTTGAAATTATATTTAATTAACAATTTCATTCTTTTTCAGGATACTCTAATGAAATATTTTGCACTTCTTTTTTGCTTTCTTATTCTTCAGAAAGACATTCTCGCCTTAGATATCGATACAGATTTAATTTACTCACAAAAAAACGAGTCATCAAATGTAGAAAAC
This sequence comes from Clostridiaceae bacterium, assembly GCA_012513545.1. Next base: position 1,712 of record JAAZCB010000582.1, on the reverse strand, counting down.
AGGTTGATGTCTAAACAAGTGGGGACATTTGAAAGCTCAATAGATCCAGAAACATACAGAATTCATGGCGGGGACAAGTTTGTATTTACATTGATAGGTTTATCTTCTCTTAAAAGTGTTTTAACAGTTGACCAGGCAGGTAATTTATTTATCCCGGATATCGGGGTTATCAATATTAAAAACCTGACCATCACTGAAGCACTGGATACAGTTCAAAACTTCATTAAACAACGATTAAAAAGACCTTATGAAATTTACCTGGCTTTTGCACAAGCAAAAGAGGTTATGATAACTTTAGCAGGGGCTGTTCCATATCCTGGATCATATACATTTCAAGGTACATATAGAGTACTGGATGCAATAAAATATGCCAATAAAGATGCTCTTCTGCCAATTAATGAATACAACTACAGAGAAGTTAAATTTGAAACTGAAGATACAACAATTTATCTGGATATAATCAAGTCGATTTTTTCCAACGATTTATCTCAGAATCCTTATTTGTCACCTGGCGCGAAGATCACATTATCCAAGGCAGAAAGAAGAATATATTTAGATGCACCGATTTCAAATGGTTTATCCGGATATGTTCCTATCAAAGAAAATGAAAAGGCTTTCGAGTTATTAAATCTTTTCTCTTATTTAGAATCAATAGATTCGAACAATATCACATTTAAAAGAAATAATTATCCCGACCAGGAGACAATCAAGAACATCAACTGGAATGACCTTACTTCTATCAATTTAAGAGATCAAGATGTAATTGTTATTTCAAATAAACAGAATTATTATCGTCAATATTTTTGCACCATTGAAGGTGAGGTGAACAGGCCAGGCAATTATCCAATCATCGATAAAAGAACTACTGTAAATGATATCATAGAAATTTCAGGTGGACTTACTGAAAACGCAAATATGGCCAAAATGGTAATCCTCAGAAAAAATTCAGCTCCGAACCAGGATAAAATTCCGGTTGGTATTTTAGAGAATGTTGCATTTGTCAGGCCTGAAATTAGCTCTGCATTGAACAAAGTTAAAATAATGAGTGATTATTCGATAATAACTATCGATTCATCCGCTGCGAGTGAACTCCTTGAAAGTGCCGATAGAGTAATCATTCCACGAATTGAAAATAAGATTTACCTGAGCGGAAGCATCAATAAGCCTGGAGCATATGATTTTTTAAAAGGTAAAAAATTGAATTATTATGTGAAGAAAGCTGGTGGATATACCAATAATGCTGACAAAATAAATACCATTGTTCTATCAGTTTACTCAAATGCAGTGCAAGTAAAGGACAAAGGCGTCTTAGAGGACGGGGACATTGTAGTCGTCCCGGTTTCTCAGCAAGACCGTTTCATAAATACTTTTTTACTACCAGTAATTCAATCTTTCACTCTGGCAATAACAGCAATATTTACAGTACTAAGTTTTTCAAATAGATAACCCTATGAATTGCCGTATTTGCGGGAATAACATCTCTAATCGTGAATTCTCAATTAGTGAGATGATGTATGGGTATAAAGAAACCTTTCCCTATTTTCAATGTTCAAAGTGTAATTGTCTTCAGATTGAAAAAGAACCAGAACATATAGAGCGATACTATTCTGATTATTACTCCTTTAATGAGATAGAACCTCCCAATATCTCGGGTCGGTTAAGGTTAAAATTCAATCTTCTCCTCTTTTCACTTCAACCGGTCAAATTTATTT
>JAAZCB010000581.1 GCA_012513545.1 Clostridiaceae bacterium | reverse complement strand
AATTCAGGTTCGGAAAATTTTGGAATTAGCTCTTTTGGAACTTCCATCTTTTCTAATATCTCAATCTGTAATTTCTCGCCGTCTCGAACTCTCTCGGCGGCAGCAACTATTGGTGTTCCAGTTGCATGAAATCCAAAAGGAAAGATTGTGTTGTATCCGCACATCCTCTTATATCGTGCAAAAACTTCTGCCCTCATCAGGGAAAACGAATGGCCCAAGTGCATGAATCCATTAACATACGGGTAAGGAAAGTTTACAAAAAATTTTTTCATGTTTTTGGGGTCAGAATAGAAAATTCTAGCTTCTTCCCATTTCTTCTGCCATTTTTCTTCGATTTCCAAGAGAACCATCTACCTTATTTAAAACACGTTTTTAGGCTATATTTAAAGGTTTTTATTAGTCATATATTTAATTATCAAGAAATTTTTTAGAATTAAAATCGCTGATTAACGATTGACGAAACATTTATAAACTATGAATAAACCTTTTACTCAAATTCCGAAGGTGTAAAAAATGAGTAAAGCTCTAAGACCATTTTGGGGTATTGTCTATTTTATAGGTTTAGTATATTACATCGTTGTTTCTGCAAGAGACGTTTTAATTCAATGTGTCAATGGGAAAATAGATCCTGTAGTAATGGAAATCGATACAGTTCTTAAGAGACCTGTTTCCATGGCAATTCTTGCCAACAGTATTACTTTGACGCCCGGAACATTGACTATTGATGTCTTTCCAGAAAAGCAGAAATTGTTAGTTGCTGTAATATCTCCTAGAAGTCAAAAAGATGTAATTCCTTTTGAAGGTTGGATAAAAAAGATGGTGGAGGATTAAATGAACAAGAATAATATTTTATTAGTGCTAATTTTAGCTGTAATCTTAGTAGTCGGTCATTATCTCCAACTTAAAGACTATTATGTTTACGTGATGCTGATAGGGCTTGGCGTTGCTATTATCTCTGGTCTTAGAGTAACTACTGTTAGAGGGGTATGTAATTCCCTAGCCGGTGCGAGTGCCGCTGAAATCGGTGTTGCCACGGGTTTCATGATTGTAGGAAAAATGTACGGGATTCCTTATTTTTCTGATATAGCAATTTATTTACTTCTACTTGGCCCAGTAGGAACATTGATAATTTCTAGATTCTTCAGAGGGGGGATAGCAGAATGAACGTGTATTCATATATGGAACTACTACTTCCTTATTTCTATTTAATATCTGGAATGGGACTCATCGGCGTTGCTTTAGGACTTTTCAGATTTGGGCAGAGGAAGAATATAGTATATGCAAGGCTTCATATCTTAGGTGTAATGGATGTCGTATGTATACTTGTTATTATTTTCCTTGGAAATCCAGTTGCAATTTTGGCAGCTTTAGCTCACTTTTTCCTAATGCCTTTTGCAGTTCATTCGATATCTTGGGCAGATTTAACGGAGGCTGATGATGATGTTTGATTATATATTGTTATTTGCAGTAGCTTTGTCCGCTTTAATGGCGATAATACAGGAAAATCTTTACAAGAGCATTATTATTTTGACTTTTGAAAGTTTTTCGTTGGCAGCAATATTCCATTTCTTACTTGCTACAGATGTTGCCGCAGTACAAGCAATTTTGGGTGCAGCACTGTTACCTGGTCTATTCATAGTGGCACTCTATAAAACAACAAAGGGGAGGGATGAGTAAATGGAACCCTTTCAAGTAGCTTCTTTCATGACCGCTGGAGTTTTGATTGTAACGGGATTATGGGCACTATTAATGATGGACAACATTCTAAAAAAAATAATTGGTGCAAACTTGATTGGGGACGGGGCAAATCTTGTCTTGATCAGTATTGGATACAGGCCTGGAGGATTTATCCCTGAGGTAATGCATCACTTCCATGCAACAGCAACACCCTCAAATTATTCCCATTTGTTACAATTTGAGGAATTTGCAAGTAACGCTTCATACTCGTTGCCATTTGCATTAGTTCTTACAAACATTGTCATTGGCGCTTCTACACTTTCAGTCATGTTGGCGCTAGCAGTTGTTTTGTATAAGAAATACCATACTTTAAGTGTTCAAAAGATGTTCGAGGGGGATGAATAAATGTTAAACAACAGTACTTTAATTCCACTGATGGTTGTACTTCCATTGATAATGGCGATTTTGGTAAACTTTCTTCATCAAAAAGATAAGTCTGTAAAGTTTATCTCTATTGTATCTTTGATTGTCTTTGTCTTCATACCAGTTGTAACTCTGTATGGGGTACATTTGTTCAGCGGTCATCTTCGAACAGGCAGTTTTCCTGAAATATCAAAATTGTTGATACCTGATGTATACATGGGAATAGTATACTCTTAAGGGTCAGTTCAGAAAATACTAATGGTAGTCCTTACCATAATTACAGGTTTTACTGTTCTGACAGTACTAAATAAAAAGATGATTTCAGGGGTATATATAGCCATGATTTTCATTAGTCTGGCTTCAACTAGTGCAATAATGTTAGCTGACGATATATTCAACTTCTTTGTTTTCACTGAAATCTTAGTAGTTGCGCAAGTAGCACTTGTAATAGCAGTTCAAGATACTAAATCCTTCAAAGCAGGATTTAAATATATGATTTTTGGAACAATTTCAGGGGCTTCAATTCTATTAGGAATTGCTCTCCTCTTAGGAGTATACGGACTTTTGAATATAACAGATCTATCAAATGCTATTAAAGCCGGTGGACAGTTAAATCCAATTGCATTATCTGCTGTGTCGTTGTTAACACTGGGATGGCTCTATGAATCGGGTCTTTTCCCATTTCATATAATTAAGTGCAATATGTATGAAAATGCAAAACCAGAAATATCTGCATTATTGCAAGTTCAGTCTAAGTTTGTTCTTGTTGCAATGGCTATAATTTTATTCAGAGTGTTCTCTGGCTTTGCTCTTCTAAAATCTGTAATGCTGGGATTTGCAATATTCACCGTTGTCTTAGGTTCAGTAATGGCTTTACAACAGGTAGAACTTAGAAAGCTTCTATCATTTGTAGCAGTATCCCAAGCGGGGCTTGTAGCAGTAGGATTTGGGATAGGTACTTCCTTTGCTATTGCAGCAGGTATTTTCCATGCAATTAATGATGTATTAAGCATGGCAATACTATTCTTCATTGCAAGCTTTGTTTACGATAAATTCAAAACAACAAAACTGGAAGAACTTGGAGATGGATTACAGGTTGTTCCTTTAGTAGGATTTGTAATGTTATTAGCAACTCTGGCTATATCTGGAGTTCCACCATTTAACTCTTATCAAAGTGAATGGAGATTAATTCAGGCCGCAGCTCAAGCGGGAGTACCTGAACTCGGAGTGCTAGTAATATTATTGAGCGTAGCAACATTTGTTGCGATTATAAAAGCATTCTTCATGATATTCATGAAACCAGGGCCAAAAGTAGAAGTCAATACAGAAGTTCGTGGAACGATGTTCAAGGCAATTATTGTGATATTGATACTAACATGTCTTGCAATAGGATTGTTCCCAAATATAATCTACGATCCAATATATAATTTTGTTGTTTCCTTGGGGGTGTGATAATTGTTAGAGAAAGTATACGAAATATTCCATGAAAAGATGAAAGATAAAGGACAAGGAATGGGTATAGGAAGTGCCCTTACATCAGAATTTCTAATGCTATCATTCCTTCTAATAGGAGCAATATTAGTATTAAGAACTGCCAATTCGACAATATTGGGATTTGGCGCACTTATTATACTTGGGGGAATTCTATTTACAGTTCCCACTGTGTTCAAAGTAGAGAAAGAAAATACCGATTCCATAAATCTATCTTCGTTCTATGTGGCTCTAACACTTGCACTTCTATTTGTCATATTCTTAGGAGGGATTTAAGTGAAAACAAGTAACTATCAGCAGGGTAGAAATATAATCGCAGGAGTATCTTTAGTGATAGCTTCATTTGTTATCCTAAGAACACTTTACCAGTTTAGCGATTATTTGGTGCCTGGAATGAGTTACCTATACAATTTGTACAGCGGTAACATTGCACCTAACGTTATTACAGTTATACTGTTTGACTTTAGAGGTTACGATACATTAGGAGAAACTTTCATTCTGATTACTGCCGTAATAACAACAACAGTTGTATTTGGGTGGGGGTCATTAAAAGGATACAAGAAAAAAGAAACTCCAGAAATGACAGATCAATCTACAGTTATTCAAAGATTGATGGCATTTCCGTTAGCAATATTCCTTGTAGCTTTTGGTGTTACAATTGTCTTAGGTGGACATATTTCACCCGGTGGAGGTTTCCCAGGTGGGGCAGTAATAGCTACGGGATACTTTCTAACTGTTGTTATTTATGGCCTTAAGAAAACACCTCTAAGATTCACTCATAGATATCTTGTTAATCTATCAACTATCGGGGCATTAATATTCTTACTAACAGGAGTTGTTGGGCTTGTCTTTACTACATATTATTACGGGACAGGTTACTACCTATACAATACTGGTGTTGATCCATACGATATAATACATGTTGGGGCATTCGGATGGGATAATTTCCTTGATTATCCAGACCCAACACACCCAGGTGTACTTCCGTACTTGAACATAGGTGTAGGATTAAACGTGTTGGCAGGTCTTTCGTTAATAGCTATGTTCTTAATGGAGGCGAAAAGAGATGAGTAGCGAAGTTGCAGCTCTTGGACTGGCAAATCAGTGGGGGCCAATATTATTTGGTCTTATTTATGGAATTATCATTGGATACAAAGTTAAATCTGAAGAAATAAACAAGGCGATGTATCCTGTAATCTTGATAGTTTCGATACTTATTGCAGCAGCATTGGGCACGTATCCAGATTACCAATGGACCTTATTTGGGCACATAATAAGATTCTCGGAAGCATTCTTTTCAACTGTGCTCGGAATCTTTATTTCAATGATTATAAGGAGGCAGTAAGATGTACATTACCAATGATAAATGTAATCTAAGCAAGGTATGCGTAGGATCATGTCCTACAAAGAGCATCAGAATAATTAATGACAAGGCTTTCAGCTGTGTCACATGTGGCAAATGTATGGAAGTATGTCCCGTTGATGCCATATTCAAGAACAGATATGGCGGATATATAGTAGATAAGGAAAAATGTATTGGTTGTTCAATCTGTGAAAAGAACTGCCCTGTAAGTGTCATAAAGATGGTGAAATACAAGGACAAGAGAGTTCCAGAAGGAATATGTGCAATGTGCAACGTATGTAGAGACGTTTGCCCTACCGGCGCCAGAGTAAATGCCGAAGGGAAGCTTAAATTTAATCTTGAGTCAATGACTATTGAAGAGGTGAAGAAATAATGCCAAAGCAGAAAGATAGAGACGGAGGCCCAATACAGACAAAGGGAAAAGCTAAGCTCTTAAGTATAGCCATAGACGAAAAGAGATGCGACAAAGGAGGCAGATGTACCTACTACTGCCCTGCAAACGCAATAAAATATGAAGCAACACCTGGAGTTTGCACTCATTGTGATGTATGTATGGATGTATGTCCAGTAGGCGCAATAAAAAATTCCTTCATCGATTATGGCAAATGTGTTTCATGTTATACCTGTGTTAGAAAATGTATTAATAATGCAATTACTATTGAAAATCACAGGCCGAAAATAATTAAAGGTGAATCAAAAAGAAAACTATATTATTGTAATCAATGCGGGCTATGTGTTGAAGCTTGCCCAACAGACGCTTTAAAATGGGAAGGTGGAAGAATCCGATTTGATTCTGTAAAATGTATTAATTGTAATCTTTGTGTCAAAGCTTGCCCAACAAAAATTAAAATAAGTGAAAGAGAAAAGATGTTCACTGGCCATTGTATTTTGTGCGGTATATGTACAACAGTTTGTAAAAAAGATGCAATTAAGCTAAATTATAGGGAATGGCAGGGTGAGCACGAAGGATGTATTCAGTGTGGTATATGTAAAGAAGTCTGCCCAACAAAATGCATTGAAGTTGATTTGAACGGGTTTAGAGTAAACCTTGAAAAGTGTGTCATGTGTGAAACATGTGGCGCATATTGTCCCGTGCAGTGTCTTCCACGAAAGACAAGAGATCACAAAGAAATCAAGAGTGGAACTCTTACCTACAATGATGATTTATGTATAATGTGCGAGCAGTGTGTTAAAATCTGTCCAGCCGACGCAATATCTGTCAAGTCCAAAAAACTTGTCTTTGACATGAAAAAATGCATTAGATGTGGCGCATGCGATAATATTTGTCCAGCTTATGCAATAAATGTACAGACAGATTTTGAAGACAGAACTATTAACGGGAGGTCAAAATAATGAAAAGTATTTTTTTAATATTTCTTAAGGGTATTTATGTAAATATCCTTAGAATACTTTTT
>JAAZCB010000580.1 GCA_012513545.1 Clostridiaceae bacterium | reverse complement strand
TCAGAAAAGACAGATTATTGTAGAAAAAGCAATCTTTTGTGGGTTTAAAGGATTGGGATTTGCCGATACATTCATCCATATAGATGATGCCAAAAGAGACAAATTAACAGAATGGTGGTATTAATGATTAAGAACTTTTTACTTATCCTGATCCGGGGTAGTGGGGGAATTTATATGAGTGATTTACAAATTAAAATAAAAGTTAAAGGTAGTGGAACGGTAAAATAATTATTGGAGGTATTGTGATGTGGAAATGTCTTTTTTTATTAATAATTAATGATAACATAGTAAATTATATCTATTCAATAAAGGATCAAACATGGTTAGAATAATATTGTATTTGTTGTTGGCTATCTCTGTCAGCCACGCCCAAGTGGATTCAATTAGTCAGTATGGTATAACATTTTATTTTGACACAATTGTAACAAAAGGTCAGTTTGCAGACAGCAGTTGGTGGGTATTAGGGCCTGTCACAATTGATAGTGTTTCACCTGGATTCGATTCAATCCATGAACGGATCGTGAAACTTACTGATTCAAGCAATATTGTAGTCCCTATTGATAGCATACCACCTGATTTCGTAAGAGCCTTAGATACTTTTTGGAGGTATAACAATGGATCTGAAATAGATCCTATTACAGACACCAGTTCTCGTTATTTTTTTAATCAGGGATTTCAATCACGTGGTTATGGTGGTGCATACGATAGGTCTCTATCTGTAAATTTTCCATTTTCTTACTCTGGTGATTCTATAATAACCTTAGTGAAAACTACTCATGCAGAACCGTGGACGGATAATGCACGCCCTTGTATAAAGTTGGCTGTACCATTAACAATAGTACCTGAAGCCCCACCAAATAACGGAGTTGGGGTGTTTAGACCACCTTATGTAGCAGGGACTAAACCTTATTACTTTGTTGATTCGATTCATAGTGAATTGTTACCTATGTATGAACCTGTGGCATCTTCTCCCCCAGATGATACCACTATAATTAATTGGTTTAAATATTTACGATTGGACCACAAACTCGGAAGTATAGGTAGGGCTATTAAACCAAAAATGGCCATGAATGATTACCAGCCCGATAATATTCCAAGATTGATACAAACTCCTTTACGTTTTATGCTAAATGATGAGTATGAATCCAAATTACCTGCATTGATATTTTATTTGCAATCAGGTATCGATGGAGTTCATGAATTTTTACAAGGATGCACCTGGCCAAGTGGAGGATCAGGTCATCAACCCTGTCATTTAATAATAGTGTCTTTTACAGCAACTTTATTAAATATAACAGAGGCTAAAAATTCTTTAATAACAGCAAATGCATTTCACGGTTCTTATATATTAACACGACCTAATCAGGATTCTAGTTGGTTGTGGGGGGAAATCCAATCAGAATTCAATTACTGGAATTATTTAGTTACGGGGGATGGGTCTAAATCCCCAAGAGACCCTTATGGCAATATTGACGGTGGTTTGTGCCCTGGATCTTATCAGCTTATTACGGGACAAGCTCACGTAGGAGAGATATTGTGTTCTAATTTAATGCCAGTTTTAAAAGAGGCATGGCCAAGTAAAGAAAGAAAAATTGTGGAATCATATGTTGAGAGATGGATGTCCTTTGGAACACTGTCGAGTCCAGATACTTGTGCTCCTGCAACATCGAGTATGGATGATTATGGTGTTTTATTTGGACCTGATGGTAGAGGTGGCTGTATAGTTGATACAGATACCTCGGATGGAATAGGGAGGTTTCCTGATAAATTAAGATCAAAAGTGGGCGAACAGTTTGTATCTACATTTGTCAACGATATGTGGGAGGCCTATTATAAAAAAAATACGGATTATTATGATAGTAGATTCTTTTATTGTAAAAGATATTTTCATAGAAATGGAACAGCAGCAATTATTTATCCTAAAGTTGATAATATATCCTTGTATTTGATAAATAAAAATAAAACAGTAATAGATAGTTCTATTAATAAAAATATCGGCGACAGAGTAGTATTTACTTATAGTGGTTCGGCTGATACACTTAGAGTGATTGGAGTTAAAAATGCAGATTAAATTTTTTATACTTCTTGTATTTTGCTACTGTGTGACCTACTCACTAAACACAATTAAATATGTTAACACAGATACAACAGGTATTGGGAATGGAACTCGTGTTGTTGATGGAAACAGTTATGAAAGTGGTTATTTAAGTTTACACGATGCTGAAGATTCACTCGATAACGAAATATCAGCAAATGATACAGTTACCATACATTTATACGGGGAGGATAGCGGTTCTGTTGTGTTCATGGACTGGGCAACGTATGTGACTATAAATTTGATAGGTCATGATTATACCCTTCAATCGTCGTCAAATGCAACTATATCTATAATAGACACAGTAAGGATGAATATGTCAAATATTACATTTAGGAATGTCGGTAATACTGACAGGTCAACTGTAATAAATATCAATACAAATAAAGTTAGACATACTATAGATAAATGTATTGTTGATGGTGGCAATGTACCAAGTATAGATAGAAGAGGTATTTATGCATCATCAAGGAATGGCAGCACGTATATAACGAATTGTGTTATTTATAATATTGATAGCCATAGTGCAACAACTGGTAGTTATAACTCTGCTATTGTAAATGCGTATGGTGTATTGAGAGTTTACAACTCTACTATTATAGGTGGTAATTATGGGATTCATGAATGCGGATCACCTGGAGTTACAGTTGTAAAAAATTGCTATGTTGGCGGGGCTTATACCGAATGCATTAATACTGTTATTGATACCATTATTACTTGTGCATCTTCAGATACTACAGGATCAAGTGGATTGCAGAATATTGAGGTTAACTCGGCTGGTTTTTCAAGTACAACAGAACCATACGACTATCATGTAACTGAAAGCTCTGTATTAAGATTAGCAGGAACAAGCACAATTTCTGAATCCTATCCATTAAATTGTTTAACTGATATAGACAATGATTTACGTACTGGAACTTTTGATATAGGTGCAGATCAGGTAATAGTAATGTCAGAGTGTGATTCAAATTTTGTAGACAATCAAACAGTACATTATACAGACACTACTTTTTTAATTAGTGACTCATTAGGGTGCGGAACTGGTTATGTAATTTTTGAACTTGATGGTGAAGAAGTTGATAGTGTAGCCAGGACTGGTCCTGATACAGCAAGTTTTTATATAAGTACATTAACCCCAAATACATCTTATAGTGCAAGGTTATTGTTTAGATCAACACTAAATTCTGAGACTGATAGTACTCCTATATACAGTTTTATTACAGATTGCTCAACAGATACTACTGATGGTTGGCCTGTGGGTGATACACCAAGCGAGGTGCCAACTCTCACCTCAGTCTCTCCGAGTTCACCACGACTATTCAAAACATTTGAGGCAACAGGTACTAATCTATCAAACTGTAAACTGTACCTCAACTCAGTATCACTTGGCGCTCCTGCATCTGCAACGAGTACAAGTATCAGTGATACCGCTCTTGGAACCACGAGGGGTTTTCACTGGTTAATTGCTGAAGATACACTCACTGGGATGCGGTGCAGTACTTCATCCAGAATCTACATCAAAAACACACAACTTGACACCGTTCTACTGGGGAGGCCATAATGAAAACTTACTACTCAGGGGTTGACTCAAT
>JAAZCB010000579.1 GCA_012513545.1 Clostridiaceae bacterium | reverse complement strand
TGTTAAACCACACAGGAAACACTGATACACCATTTATGTATAACGGCAGGGATGGCGTTATGACAGATGCCAACGGACTGTATTACATGCGTGCAAGGTATTACAACCCTGAGATAAAGAGATTTATCAATCAGGACGTACTTACGGGAAGTATATCTGATGGAAGAACTCTAAACCGTTATGCATATGTAAATGGTAATCCTGTAAGCCTGACAGACCCGTTCGGCCTAAGCCCAAGCCTTAGTGAAATCGGACATAGTGTATTGGATGTATTGGGCTTTATTCCAGGAATCGGAGATGTGCTTGATTTAGTTAATGCCGCCTGGTATTTACTGGAAGGGAATTGGAAAGAGGCAGGCTTAGCAGCAATTAGTGTAATACCGGTTGTCGGATCTTTTCTTGGAAAAGGTATAAAATGGGGAAGTAAAGCATTTAAAACCTTTAAGTTTGGCAGCAAGATACTGGAGGGCGCTTCAAAAGTATATGACTTTAGTAGACCTGTAACCAGAGCAATATCCAATGTAGTTACTTCGGCAAGGACAACAAAAATTGGCAGAATACTTACCAGCAATATAGCAAGGGATGCAATTATAAGTGGAGTCACTAATGCAGGATTACAGAAATTAGTGACAGGAGAGGTTAATTGGAAGTCAGTAGGGTTTAGTTCATTGCTAGGTGTTGGTGTAGGTGCATTAGGCAGGAAGTTGTCTGGTGGTTCTAGTGGATATAAATCTGAGGGAACTGGTAGTGCGGGAGTTGGTGAGGGGACTGAACTATTTAGAAAGACTGCTAATACAGGAGCTTTTGAAGGATTATCTGAACCAATGCAACTTAGACATGTACAAAAAGTTGCGAAAGAAGCAGGCATTGGTTTAGATGGTATCAAAATTAAAATTGTAAGAGACCCTGAGCTTATTGGTAAAGGTGTCTGCGGTTATGCATCTCCAAAAGGTAATGTAATTGAACTTTACCCAGATGCTTTTACAAATACAGAATCCTTAGTAAAAACACTTGGTCATGAAAGAACCCATATATATCAGGTGAAAACTTTTGGTCCAGCTGTTGACACAACAACACTAATAGAATTTGAGAAAGGTGCTTGGGGTTCTGAATCATCTTGGTGGGATTTCTTTAATAGGAAGGGGAAATAGATTAGAATGAGTAAAGGATTATTTAATGATTGGCTTAACTTGGTCAAAGACATTGTTAATGAACTACCAAAAAAACCAGCTTTAATCTGTCCTAAGTGCGGGTATGCAAGTGTTGATTATCAATATGTTGGCGATCTTGAAACAAAAATTGGTTATTTAGATGTATGGTGTAATGATTGTCTAAATGGAATACATATTTCAAGAACTAAAATACCTGAAACTGCTAATGCCTTATCATTTGATTCATCACCTGAAGAAATACGCAAACGAATACCAAGTTTTGTGCAAATATTTCCTATAGAGAAATAAAAAATCAATAATGAAACGTGGGGACGGTTCGTGTGTTTCACAGGAGGATAAACAAACAGCCTAAAGATAACAATAAGAGGTGAACAATATGACAAAGTTAAAACAAATATTAACAATAGCATTTTTATTCCTGATATTATGCAGCTTCAGCACTACAATAAGTGCTGCCACATACAAATATGATGACCTAGGCAGACTTATAGAAGTTACCTACAACTCAGGTAAAAAAATAACATATACATATGACGCAGCAGGAAACATCCTGACAGTAAATAACTCAATATCCTTAAAACTTAATCCGATTGGAAACAAAACAGTTAACGAAGGCGAGCAGCTTCAATTCACTTTAAGTGCTGCATCACCACAAGGTTCAACACTTACATACAGTGCATCAAATCTTCCTGAGGGAGCGGCATTTAATGCAGAAAGCAGAACATTTACTTGGACACCATCAAATGAACAGCAGGGAATATATACTGACATAAAATTTGAAGTGACTGACGGTAAATTAACTGATTCCCAAAGTATATCAATAACTGTAAACGATGTAAAAATCGTTAATACAGAACCAGGTGAGAACATAGAAGTAATAAACCAGAATACTGGAATTACCCTGGTGTTTGATGAGGTGAAAACATCCGGAAATACTACAGTTACAGTACATGACAGCTTACCCTATGAGAATAACAGTGATATTAAATTCATTCCTGTTTACTATGATATTAATACAACAGCAGAATTTGAAGGATTGGTGCGGATTAAACTAAAGTATGATGCAGCAGGGTTTGAGAATCAGGAAGAAAAATTAAGGCTATACCAGTTTAATGACGGCACAGCAACGGACATAACCAGTCCTGTAAACCCGGGACCAGGTGGAAATCCTGATACTACTACCCATACAATAGAGGGTGTGGTAGAACACTTCTGTTTCTTTGGAATAGGC
>JAAZCB010000578.1 GCA_012513545.1 Clostridiaceae bacterium | reverse complement strand
TTAAGTTCTAGAGCAGCCTCGGTTGGAAAACAAAAAACCACATCAACTTTGTCATCTACAAATTTCTTTGAAAACTTCTTGTAATCGTCATAGTCCGAGTTTGTCTTTTGTATGTCATATACAATATTTTGACCTTCAATATAGCCCAGCCTGGTCATTTCTTCCTTAAAGCCGTCAATGGCAGCAGCAAGGTAATCCAGGCCACACAAAATACCTACCCGGAATACTTTGTCGGTTTTTGCTTTCCCGCTGCTGCACCCACAAAAAGATAATAAAATTGCACAACATAAAAATAAGATTCCAATCCTTTTACTTAAACGGATTTGTTTCACTGAGTTCATACAAGACCACCCTTTCATAGTATTTTATGACTTCCTTCCTAGATTCGATATTTATTTTAAGCAATATCTCAATAAACATCCGACACTCTATCAGAAAAACTTAGAAAGACAATTCTTGCACATTTGTTATTCCAACCATAATTTACAAATGTTTTATCTTTACAGATACAATTTTAATATCGTATGTTCCATAATAATCCTTAACACTTTTTTGAATTTATACTTACAAATACTAACTAAACATTAAATCAGGCGGCTTCAACAATAAACTTGCTATTAAAGCCGCCTGAATCGATAAATTTTATTCTGTTACTATATCCGGCACCGTGAAGCTTTGCTGTTTAAGTTTAGTAAAACTGTCCTTATTCTCAAAATTCATACTCTTTGAAACTTACTATCCAAAAATTCATATAAATGCAAGACTATAATTTTTATAATTACTTTACGTAATAATCAACAAGCTCCCTATATTTCTTCAGTTCCGACCTGCCGGTATCTGTTAGATCATACATACCCCTTGATATTCTTTGAAACCAGCCATAATGGTTATCCTGCAATATGCAGGCCGTTTTATCGTTGTCAGTTCCCATAATTTTTAGAGACTTGATACTTAAAGGTCCATGTTTCTCAATCAATCCAGCGACGTGAATTGCCATCTCTCTGTAAGCAGTAACAAGCTTTGTGCGTGTACTGCCTCCAATATTATAGTCCCCGTGTCTTCTGCTGAATTCCTTTAAAATCAAACCTTTCTTTCATCCGGAAGTCCCCTTGCTTATTTTCCTATTGAAGGGCTCGGGTTTCAGCGCCTCTTCAACCATGGCATGCTCTCCCCTTATTGACACCAACAAAAGCCCAATTTCAAGCCTTCTTAACAGATGGCATATCTTTTTCCACCTTTTTGTATACAATACCTTCCCTTTTTTAGGCACTGCAATATAAACAATATCAGCTACTCTTTGCCTGATTACAGCCTGTAAAATTACATCAAGATTAAGAGTTGTCTTCATTTCCACCACCAGAAAATGATCCTCCTTAAAAGCCGTAACATCACAATAGCCGACCTCAGCCTTCACATTATATCCATTCTCTATAAGGAAATCTCTGACCGGTGCATAAAGATCCTGCTCCAATATATTATTCCTTCCGGTATTTTTCATTTTATTCCATGCACCCTTTCATTCATAGACCATTTTATTTATTATATCATTAATTATAAAAACTTTGGTAAACAACGTAAAGTGGAGGTCATTTACCTGACCTCCACTTTTTATGTACTTCTCATATGTTTTTAATTTACTAATCCCTGCAGCCATAGCCTATTCCGCCGAAGAAACCCGGGCAGAAGCAGCAGAGAATTACCAGAATTACTATAATCCACAATATCCAGTCAGAACCAAAGCCACATCCAAACCCAACTCTATTTTCCGTCATACAAGCATCTTCCTTTCACCAATGTTTTTTTC
>JAAZCB010000577.1 GCA_012513545.1 Clostridiaceae bacterium | reverse complement strand
ATATTTTAAGAAGAATAAAGTCATTTAAAGCTTAAAATATTAGCTCTTTCCAAACATAAACCATATTGTTAACGATAAATAATCTATCGGCATAAAACTTCAACTGTTTATAATAAATGATATCCAATTTTTTATAAATTTACAAATTAAAAAATTGTTACTTCTATATTTTTAGTCTTCCCTATTCTTCAATGGAATAATATCAAAAAGCTCATGGATAACATAGCCATAACCAGGGCTTCAAGTCTCTAAACGATAGAATTTCAAATTTTTTCAGATTCAAACTTAACCACCCTTATACCTGCTTCTTTCAATAGTTCCATTGAAAGTTCATCAGGATAATCACCCCTGAAGATAATTTTGCTTATACCTGCATTGATGGCCAGTTTTGCACATAAAACACAGGGCTGGTTGGTGACATATAAAGTGCCTCCTTTAACGCTGGTGCCCGTATATGCAGCCTGTACAATCGCGTTTTGCTCTGCGTGCGTGGCCCTGCAAAGCTCATGCCTTTGTCCTGAAGGAATTTTCATTTTTTCTCTCAGGCAGCCTGTTTCAAAGCAATGCCTGCATCCCATTGGCGCACCATTATAACCGGTGGCCAGAATCCTTTTGTCTTTAACTATCAAGGCTCCGACCTGACGTCTCAAACATGTCGACCTGCTTTTAATTAGGTCAACGATTTCCATAAAATATTCATCCCAGGATGGCCTCATAAAATTAACCCCCAGTATATCAGTATTCTTATTTTGTTCCAAAAAGCCTGTCCCCAGCATCACCAAGGCCAGGAATTATGTATCCATGGTCATTAAGGTTGTCATCTATAGCTGCACAGAATATTGTAACGTCGGGATGCTCGGAATTTACCTTGTTAATTCCGTCTACCGAAGCAATCAGACACATAAGTTTTATGTTTGTTACTCCCTTGTCTTTTAAATACTTTATAGCCGAAGAAGCAGATCCTCCTGTGGCAAGCATAGGGTCCATCAACACAATTTCTCTTTCAGAAGCATCAACAGGTAGTTTGCAGTAATACTCGACCGGCTGAAGAGAATCGGGATCCCTGTACAACCCTATATGCCCAACCTTCGCCATGGGCATAAGCCTTATCATTCCCTCAACCATTCCCAAACCAGCCCTTAGTATAGGCACAAACCCAAGTTTCTTTCCCGAAATAATCATTGTTCTTGCAATTCCAACAGGTGTATCTATTTCTACTTCCTTAAGCGGCATATTCCTTGTAACTTCGTATCCCATGAGCATTGAAATCTCTGATACCAACTCCCTGAATTCCTTTGTCTGCGTATTCTTGTCTCTTAAAAGGGACATCTTGTGCTGTATCAAAGGATGATCCAAAACAAAAACGTTATTCATCTTCAATTACCCCATTCTTCTTTTTTCAATTTCACTGATTTTATCAACCCTCATTTTATGCCTTCCGCCCAGAAATTCGCTTTTAAGCCAGACATCGACAATGTCAAGGGCAAGGTCTACGCCTATAATTCTTTCTCCTAAAGCAAGGATATTCGCATCATTGTGTTCCCTGCTCATTCTTGCCATGAAACTATCGGTGCACAGTGCAGCTCTTATGCCTGGAACCTTATTGGCAGATATTGAAATGCCAATCCCCGTCCCACAGATAACAATACCTCTGTCACACTCTCCATCTACAACTGCCTGAGCTACCGTGAAGCCATAATCAGGGTAATCAACTGACTCTAAGCTGCATGTCCCGTAATCAATAACCTGATATCTGTTTTCAATGTGTTTTATAATTTCCCTTCTAAGATTGTGACCGGCATGGTCACTTCCAATACCAATTTTCATGCCATCCTCCAAAACATGTTCTGAAATAACGAATCACTTCTAAAGCAAATCCTGAAATAATGCTTACCAAACCTGGAAAGCACTTTGGCATCAGCTATTTTATGCCAAATTTCCACTGGTAATGCTTCACAAAGAATTATATCACATTAAATCTGAAGCTACAATAAAAAGGCTATTAGTATTCTTTCAGCTTTTCTATAAGCTTTAGTACAGCATCTTTGATTTCAAATGCACACCTTTTGTAAACTTCTTCAGACATGCAGTAAGGGTCAGGTATATCCATGGAAAAGTTATAATCCAAAGATGCCTTATCGAATTTTGTATCGGAAATGAATTCCTTAAGAGTGTATGTTTTATTCTTAGCCTCAGGAAACATATGAATAATTGCATCCTTATGATTTCTTGTCATAGTCAGTATATAAAGTGCATCCATAACATCACTTTGCGTAATTCTTCTTGCCCTGTGTGATTTAATATCAATATCAAAGAGCTCCCTTAAAACCTTTAACGCCTTTGGATTTGCATATTCTCCGTCATATGCAGCTAACCCGGCAGAATAGGCTCTCAATTCCATTGCCGGATTATCCGACCTCGAAACCGCATCATTAAATATGCCTTCTGCCATGCTGCTTCTGCAAGTGTTCCCAGTGCATACAAACAGTACTGATTTCATCTTATATCCGCTCCTTTTAAAAAGCTTTTATAATGTTATATCCTGCAGCCTTGTTCATTCTGTTCATAACTGCCATACCGATACCCTTGCTCTCAACTGCTTCTGATAGTATAACCTCAATACTCGTATCATCAAAGTTCCTGAAGGCTTTAAAAAGATTTGCGGCTATTTCGAAAGGCTCTGTCCTGTCCCCTAAACAAAGAACCGGAACATCTTTATAAAAGTGCTTTGTCTGTTCTGTTGCAAGAACTCCTACAGATATGTTCTTTGCTTTATAATCATTAATCAATTCATTTATCTTATTCGCTACTTTCAGGACATCTCCTTCTATAACAATAACCTCAGCCTTTGGTGAGTAATGGGTATATTTCATCCCGGGCGACCTGGGTCTTAACCCTTCGGTATCCTTTGAAACCAGAGCGGGGTCAATATATACCTCTCCTAAAACATTGCACAGCTCTTCAAATGATACCCCGCCCGGCCTTAAAATAACAGGAGGCATGAGGGTAATATCCAGAACTGTTGACTCAACACCGATTTTTGCACCTTCCGCGTCAATTATTACATCCACCTTGCCATACAAATCGTCAATAACATGCTTTGATTCAGTCGGGCTTGGTTTTCCGGAAATGTTGGCACTCGGGGCGGCAATCGGAACTCCTGCCTCACGTATCAATTCCAAAGCTACGGGATGCGACGGAACTCTAACAGCAACTGTTGGAAGCCCTGCAGTTATAATATCCGGCACAATTGGAGCTTTTTCGAACACCATAGTAAGCGGCCCCGGCCAAAACTTGTCCATCAGAATTGAGGCATTTGCCGGGACATTTCCTACTATTTCGAAAATAGTGCTTTTGTCGGCTATATGCATAATCAGGGGATTGTCCGACGGCCTGCCCTTTGCATCAAATATCTTTTTTACGGCAATTTCATTTAGTGCGTTTGCCCCAAGACCATATACCGTTTCGGTAGGAAATGCAACCAATCCCCCGGACCTGATAATCTCCGCCGCGAACCTGATTTTATTCAAATCAATATTATTAATATCAATACTAAGTATTTCTGTTTTCAACCAAAAAACTCCCTGTTCACTGATGCTCTTTACCCAATTATGATTTATGCTAAAAAGAGCTGATATTTTATATTTCAATTAAATAATGAAATTATTATCCCGCAAATTATACCGCATATATTTCCTATTGAAGGCAACCTGCCCAAATAAAGCCTTTTTGATTCTATAACCAGTTCGCCATAAACCACATACAGCATTGCTCCAGCTGCAAATCCCAGGCACATACCGATAAACTTCTGGGATATTCCTCCAAGGACAGCACCAATCAATGCTCCTACACCCATCGGAACACCTGATAGAGCTGTAAGAATAAACGCCTTCGACTTGCTAAAGCCGCCCGCCCTCATTGGAACTGCCATTGCAACACCCTCTGGAATATCATGAATTACAATAACCGCTGTCAATAGAACGCCCAGACTCACAGAAGCACCGAATCCCGATCCCACCGCGAAGCCTTCAGGTAAATTATGGAGGGCTATACCAATTGACATCAGTATGCCTGCTTTCAGCAAACCCGAGCCCTCTTTGGCAGTTTTTATAAAATCCAGCCTTCTTATATACTCTTCAATTAATAAAATTGTCAGTATTCCTGCAAATATACCTATAAACGTGGATAGTTTTCCACCATACTCAAATGATTCCGGTATTAATTGGAAGCATACTACCGAAGTCATTAAACCAGCCGAAAATTCCATAGTAAGGCTAAGCCATCGCCTGCTTATCCTGTTAACAAAAAAGGCCGCCAAGCCTCCAAGTCCCGTTCCCGCTATCCCCGATGCAAGTCCAATAAGTGTAACTTTAAGTAAATAGTCCACATTTGCCCCCTTTAATACTATATGGTTTATGTTTTGAAAGAACTGATACTATAAGCTTAAATTACCTTTATTCCGCTTAAAACATTAGTATCTTCAATATCTGTTAAACCATAAACCATATGGACGTATTTTATATCTATACATTGTATTCAAAAGTGGGCTCTATTATTAATCAACAATACACACAAGAGGGTTTAATCCTCATCTGTACCGCTGTTTCCAAGACGGTCAGCCTGATCGGTAGTAATCAGCGCGTCAAGTATTTCATTTATATCTCCATCCAGAATATCCTCAATTTTATATATTGTCAGTCCTATCCTGTGATCTGTAACCCTCCCCTGAGGGTAATTGTATGTCCTTATTCTTTCACTTCTGTCACCTGTCCCAACCTGGCTT
Source organism: Clostridiaceae bacterium (assembly GCA_012513545.1). The sequence goes on along the minus strand of JAAZCB010000577.1, from coordinate 2,001 downwards.
TTCCTAGACTGTGCTATTTCACTTGTCTGCTGTTCCTGAGCCTTTTCATAAAGCTTTGATCTTAGAATTGTCATGGCACGGTCTCTGTTCTTGTGTTGAGACCTTTGATCCTGGCATGCAACAACTATACCGGTTGGCAAATGTGTAATTCTAATTGCAGAATCGGTTTTGTTTATGTGCTGTCCCCCTGCACCGGATGCTCTATATGTATCTACTCGAAGATCGTTGGGATTTATATCTACGTCAACCTCCTCAACCTCAGGCAAAACAGCTACCGTAACGGTAGAGGTATGGACCCTTCCATTAGCCTCTGTAGCAGGTATTCTCTGTACCCTGTGAACACCGCTCTCAAACTTCAACCTGCTATACGCTCCACTTCCCTCAATCAGGAATACAACTTCCTTAAATCCGCCAATCTCGGTCGGGTTAGAATCAAGAATTTCAGTTTTCCATCCGTTCCTTTCCGCATATCTTGTATACATCCTGAAAAGGACACCTGCGAAGAGCGCTGCTTCATCACCACCTGCTCCTCCCCTGATTTCAACAATAACATTCTTTTCGTCATTCGGATCTTTTGGAAGAAGAAGTATTTTCAGCTCTTTCTTGATTTGTTCAAGCTTAAGAACAGCCTCATCAAGTTCCATTTGAACCATTTCCCGGAAATCCTTTTCGAGCTTCTCATTGAGCATTTCCTTTGCGTCTGAGATTTCCTTGTTAACTTTCTTGTAATCATTGTATTTAACTACTATATCCTGCATATCAGCATGCTCTTTCATAAGCTTTCTGTATTCATCCTGATTTGCAATAACTGACGGATCGCTAAGCTTATGATTTATTTCGTCATATCTGTTCTCCGCCATCTGAAGTCTATCAAACATTTTCCACCTCTTAAAACATCATAAATAATTAAATCACAATCACATATTATACCATGCATTTGTGATATATTCTATACAAAAATGCAGTATTTAATTCCGCAGTTTACGTTTACTGCAAGACAAATCAGCCGCTGATATCCTAAAGGAACAGCTTTATAAATTACTAAAATACAAGCACCAGTTTACTAAAATCATTACTACCACAAGTGCTATGTTTACTTTGATAGCAAGCCTTAAGGCTCGTTGTTTTGGAATACTTATGGAAAACATCTTCATAGTCCTTAGAATAATTTGCAAGACACACAACAGATAAGCAAGCAATCCTGCTGCATTATACCTGAAGGCGTTAACAAAATCCAGATGACTTATGCTTATAAAACTTCTCGTCAATCCGCACGATGGACAATTATATCCCGTAACAAGCTTAAAAAAACAAGTCTCCGGAATTTGTATACCCCTTCCCAAAGGAATATACCCGGAATCATTTTTTACCTGAAGAAAAAAAGAACTGACAATTATAAACAATAGTATCAGTATAAAATACAGGTCATTTTTGTTTTTATTAAAAATTTTATAATTAGCCTCCATAGTAATAAAACTCCCGGGTCTCAAACAAAAAAGCCCCCTTTTCAATGCTTTTCCTACTGAAAATTCGTTTAGGTTCTTAGAGCTAATACTTTAAGTGCTTTTAACAGAATTCCTGTAAAATTCTACTCTATAATACAAGAGGGCCCTATGCAATATTTTAACCGTATTAAGATCCTATTTTTAGTAAAAACCTGCCAATAAACATTAAACCCCATAACACCAAACCGATTATACCAAGTATTTTTCCTACATTACCCTTGGAATCGCCTGCTTCATTACCCTTAATTATAGCCAAGGGACCAAAAACAACAGCACAACAAAACAGAGACAGTATACCAAAAACCAAAGAATATGTACCGGTTTTGTCATTAGTTCGATATGTTTCACTAGAATTATGATTGGCATTCGAAAGTGAACTGCCACACGATCTACAGGTACTGCTCACACCTTCATTATTGTAACCGCAGTTATTACACTTTATCAATTTCTTGCACCTCCATTATAATTTCTACATATAAATAATACAATATATTAT
>JAAZCB010000061.1 GCA_012513545.1 Clostridiaceae bacterium | reverse complement strand
CTTTGAATGGATGCAGAGGCTATCAGGAAAACTCAAGTGTTGATAAGCCGTCTGCAGTGCAATTCGTAGAAGGTGAGTCTGAAGAAAGCACGGATTTGCTTAAATCAAGTAGTCCTGCAGATTCTCAATATATAGATGCCCGGAACATAGAATGGGTCACAATGCAGGGCGGGAAAAGGATAAATACAAAAGTTCTTTTTACTGGAAACGATGATGATAAAATAGCTGGTATTATAAGATTAATAAATTCAGCTTCAAATATGAGGGAAGCTACAAACAAGGAATTTGGCCCGATAAATTCCATGATAAGGCCTATCGGAATATCAATTAAAATGAAGGATGGGAATATGGTATATGTGTGGCCAACTTATGATGTTACCTCCGATGATGGGGACTCGATGACGGCAACAGTAAGAAGAGACAGTTTTGTCCTTCAGTATAGTAATGCAGGAACTGATAGTTACTTAACCTTTGACTCGAAAGAGGTTGTCTCTTACCTGTCTGGAGAATGGGAAAATGTAATGCCGGTGGTTGAAGAATTTAATGTGTATTCCGACGCCTTCTCTAAGGGGGAAGAAAATCATGTGATTAGAAAAGGTGATATCATTACTGTAAAGGGTGATGGATGCACAGAAAAGCAGGTTATCATATACATATTTAAAAACGGAAATGACAATGAGAAATATGCCCTTGCCAGGGTGGAGCCCATTCTTGGAAAATGGCAATGGGAGGGCGTTATAAGTAGAACAGTAAGGACAATAGAAGACAAGGAAGTTACTTTGGAGGATGGTATATACAGCATTGAAGTGGAGATGGGCCAGACCAGGATGTCTTCAGGCAATATTGAAATTAAGAAGGATTATTACAGGGAATTTGCCGGTAAAGGCTTGAAAGCCGGTAACTTCAAGGGATCTGTATTTGTAAAGGACAATAGTTTATATTTATATAATGAAAACGCTGGGAGCATTGATGTACTATATGATAAACCGATATTCAAAAAATTAATCGGTATGTCTCCAGACAGGAATAAAGTGGCGTTTTTATGCGGAACAACAATAGAGAATATAATAGGCATATATAACATCAGAAAAGGTGACTTTTTGTATATACCTCTAGAAAACTCGTATTGCAGTCAGTTTCTAGAGGCATGGTGGCATAATGACAACGTTTTGGTTGCGTCAGGCCACGTAAACCCTTCAGCCAACGGATATGTGTGCTATGATACCGAATCGGGCAGAGAATTGAGTTATACTTGTGGAGAGTATAAGGATGCTAGTGATGACGGCAGATACATATTGTTCAGGTTGACGCCGCACTTTGTTGATAATCCTCCTTTGGACAATATTTCAAGCTCTAATGGTATTGCCGACCTTTATTCAGTAAAAAGTTCAGATATAAAAATAGAGGATGTGAAGTTGTCGGCTGACGGGAAGCAGCTTTTGTTTGTTGAGACATATGGGAAAAGCGGTGATATTGTTGTAAACCTGGCAGATATAAACCATGACGGTACTTCGATAAGCAATATTAAGAAAGCGAAAATAAGCAATAAAAGTAAAAAGCTGTTTGGTACATTTTTGAGTGAGGATTTTAATAAGTTCACACTTTATACAGGGGACAGACAGGGAGCGGGTCTCAGGGAGGTTGATCTGGACCTGGCGAGGTTGGGGGATGCGGACTTTGTATTTAAAGATTCTTCTATTGATTTAGGGAGCGGTGTTACAAGGGAAATTTACACAGTAGTGAAGGAAAATACTCGCTATCTCATACGAACAGTAGAGACTGGAGAAGAGAATACTTCAAACGGACAAAAAATACTTGACCTTCAAATATGTACAGATAACGGGGGCAGCTATAAAATAGTTTATGAAAAGGCTTCAGTAGATGAGGACAAGATCAGGAAGGAAGAAGCAGTATACTTTGAAGGCAAGGATAATTCCATAAGATTGCAGAAGCTTATCAGAAAAGCACAGGAATTCTATAATAAAACCAACACACAGGAAAGTGAATTGATTGATATGCAATGGTTTTAGCAAAATAAGTGCTCATTGCAATTGTCCATTGCAGGCTTATAGTCTAAGAAAGTGGTCCTTTACATAAACGGATAGACTGATTTGGTAATTTTCTTTTATTAAGTCTCTTTTATTAATTCATCTTCGATTTTTTGAATGCTTATATTACACGCTTTTTCAGATATATCGCAGAATATCCCTTTCCTTCCTGCTTTGAGCACTTCAACTGGAGTCGTTCCGCCGCCCATAAAAAAGTCAGCCACAATATCACCTTTATTACTGCTGACCTCAATTATTCTTCTCAGTACAGCTGAGGGCTTTGGTGTGTCGTACCCTTCGGCAGTATCGACTCTGCTGTATGGGTCAAGCATTTCCTTACCTCGCCACAGATTACCGACAGGTATGCTATATGTCTTTCTATATGGTAAACCGTCAATTAATACAAGCTCACCCCTATCGAACAGTTCCATAAGTTTTCTTTTGGGCACCAGCCAGTGCTTTAAATAATCCTTTGGGTTAAAATAAAAACTTTTGTATTCAAATTCAAAGCTTAAATGTTCTGCATACCCATTTTCAAACAAAGGTATTATCCTGGGGTGCGTACCCTTAATTTCATTGAATGTGAAATTAT
>JAAZCB010000576.1 GCA_012513545.1 Clostridiaceae bacterium | reverse complement strand
TTCGACTGTGGGCCCAACAATGGCTCAAATAAATGATTACACGAATTTTATAAAGTCATACGCAGGGTATTCGACAGATAAGAATTATTTATCCTGGATAAAGGATCCATCAGGAAATAAGGTAACATATAATTACCATCCGACCAAGGGGGTTCTTGGCAGTATAACCGATGCCAAAAGCAAAACAACTTATTATCATTATGATACAATGGATAAGCTTACAATGGTCGAAAAAGCTGTAGATGGAGTACAAGTTGCAAACTCCTACGGCTACAAAAACGATTATCTTGGGACTATTACCCATAACGGATTCAGTTATAAGTTCGATTATGATTCATTGGGAAATAACACAAAGTTTTCAGTAGGAAAACAGGCTCTTATTGCAAATACCTTGGAGCCGAGGACGGGCATGCTGAAAGAAGCCACCTATGGTAATGGTCAGAAGACCGTTTACGGATATGATAATTTGGACAGAATTAAAGAGAAGAAGCACGTTAATACAGCCAGATACAAATATGACTATTCGCAGAACAAGACCTGGACTTACCGTGGATTCAATATACCTGTCGACACAAGTGCAAACTATAAATTCAGTTTTGATGTATATATTTCAAAGGATGCTGATATAAATACTACTGGGACTACATTTGTAGGAAACCTTGAGAAAGGGCTATCACGAGGTTTTTACTATGACAATACCAAAAAAGGCACCTGGCAGCATCTGGAGTTTACAGGCAAGCCGACAGGGGAAATAGTAACAGCTCTAATTTATCCATGTACCGGAACTTCACCTGCAACAAAAGGACATATAGTTTTTAGGGATGTAAAGTTTGAAAAAGTCGGAACTGCTGAAAATCTTTTTACTCAAGTAGCAAGTGACAGTGAGTTCAAATATAGAGGAAGTGGTACTTATGAAGTAATAACAGATTATGCGATTTACAAGTATGACTATTCGCAGAATAAGACCTGGACATACCATGGATTCAAAATACCTGTAGACACAAGTGTCAACTATACATTCAGTCTGGATGCATATATTTCACCGGATGCAGATATACCTGCCACTGGCACTACCATGATAGCAGATATAGAGAATGGACTTTCAGCTTTCTTTTATTATGATAATACCAAAAAAGGCACATGGCAGCATTTTGAATTTACGGGAAAGCCGACAGGAACAACTGCAAATGCATATATATACCCAAGTACCGGGACTTCTCCGGCAACAAAAGGGTACATAAAGTATGAAAATGTAAGGTTTACGAAAGCTGGCACACCAAATAATCTATTTCCACAAGTCGTTAATAACAGTGACTTTCAAATCAAAGGCAACGGTGTATTTGAAGCTAGGAGGGCATGTTCATCATATAGTTATGAATATGATGCAAACGGTAACGTTGGTTTGTTTAAGGATGAGGTGAATGATGTTTCATACAGGTACTATTATGATATGGCAGAGAGATTATCAAAGCTAACAGATTCAAACGGAAATTTCACAGAGTATAGTTATGATCTTGATAATAATTTGAGCCAGGTAAGAGACAGAGTAAATGGTATTATATATACAAGAGGATATACATATGACAAGGATAGTCGAATAAAGACAGTTACCGCCAATAACGGAAGCACTACTACATATAATTATGATATGCTTAATAGACTTAAAAATTATATTGTCAATACAGGAAGCTATCAGTATACCACCTCATTAACATATGAAAAGGGGGATTATGGAACCGGCTCAACAACAAACAGACTTAAAACCATTAACAACAACGGTAACACAATTGACTATACGTATGATGAAAACGGGAATATTAGTTCCATAACCCAGTCAGGAAAGAAGATTAATTACTTATATAACGAGTTAAATGAGGTTGTAAGAGAAAATAATCAGGTATTGAACAAAACAATTACGTATCAGTATGATGCAGGCGGAAATATTCTTAACAAAAAAGAATACGCGTATACAACCAGTTGCACGTTATCGACTCCGGTTAAGACTGTCAACTATGGGTATGACTCGGTATGGAAGGACAAATTGATTAGTTATAACGGCAAGTCAATAAGCTATGACAGCATCGGAAATCCAACAAGTGACGGTACTTACACTTATGAATGGGAAATGGGAAGGCAGCTGAAAAGTATTTCAAAAGCAGGCCAGTATATCAGCTTTAGGTATAATGATGCCGGAATCAGAAATCAGAAGTTCGCAAACAATGTTTTAACGCAGTATTATTTATCAGGGGATAGGGTTGTATTTGAAACAAATGGGACAGATAAGATTTATTATACCTATGGCTCTGGAGACAAGCTTGTTTCAATGAATCTGAATGGTGTAGAGTACTATTACCTACGAAACGGTCAGGGCGATATAACGGGGTTATTTGACGGGACAGGTTCTCAGGTGGTAAGCTATAGTTACAACACATGGGGAAAATTGTTAAGTGTGTCCGGCAACTTGGCAAGTACTGTTGGGCAGAAGAATCCATACAGGTATAGAGGTTATAGGTACGACACTGAAACAGGATTGTACTATTTGCAGAGCAGGTATTATAACCCTGAGTGGGGTAGGTTTATTAATGCGGATACAATTATGGTTGCAGGTCCCCTGTTAAGTGGTAATTTATTTGCATACTGTGTAAATAATCCTGTAAACAAAGCTGACCCATCTGGGAAGATAGCAATAGTTGATGATTTAATTATAATAGGAATTTTAGTATTGGCTGCGGGTGTATGTGTTGCAGCAGATGATGCTATGGAAGGTCCAATAACACATCCGCAAAAGTGGTTTAAGATGCCAAGCTTTAGCATGCCTTATAGCGAAGGATCATCAACGGCACTTAAAACAAATAAAAAGACCCTGGCAGATGTTAAAGCAAAACAGCCAAGTAAAAAGGTATACTTTTTAGCATATGTTAATGAAGATACTGGAGCTCTTGTACCAATTGGAAAACCGCTATCATACGCTGAAGCATTAGTTGCACTAGGAACTACAGCAACTACTAACGCAGCTCAAAAGGCACTTAGGAAGTCTGTTGATTCTCTAAGGTCTGAACATCCAGATTTATGGGGAGTGTACACACATGACCAAATTCATGCAAAAGCACTAGCTATGGCTTTTGGAGGGGAGTCTGCACCAGAAGTTCATGGCGGAGGCATTAGTGGATTTTATGGACACTATCATGATGGTGGTCACAATTTCCATGTTTGGTATGGTGGTCAAATTTCATACTGAAAACTAAAGGGGAATTCTTATGAAAATAAAATTTATTAAGAATAAAGATGAAGAATATTGTAATATGAAAGTCTTAAACGATAATGAGATACTTCTGACTTCAAATAAGGAGTCTAAATATGATAACATTTTAGCTGAAAAGTATTATAAATTTAATTTGAAATTTAAAAGTTATGAGGAAATACTTCCAGAAATAGAAAAACTCGACGTCATAGTAATTGAAGATATTAGTGGTATTAAAAATTTGATATACTTTTGTACTTGTACAGATTTAGGAAATGGAAAACAAATAATATCTTTTTTAAGTTATGATGTAGAAGCTAAGATTACCAAAGAAATATTTGAAATTGAGGATACGATATCGTTGTATCCTTTCGAAAAAACTATAACTACTTATGTTTTAGATGAAAACTATTTGTTAATTCAGGAAGGATACTTAAAAAGTAATTTAGCGGGTAATTTTAGTGCTATACTTGATTTTAAGTTGTATT
>JAAZCB010000575.1 GCA_012513545.1 Clostridiaceae bacterium | reverse complement strand
CCTGTTGCCCATTCGGCCATCACCAATGCATCGCCTTCATTAAGCTTGATTGAGCCAATCGGAGTTACTCCAAGTATACCTTCTTCTATGGGATAGACACTTAGTTTTCCGTTCGTTACTATTATTGCAATATCTTTTGTTGGTGAAGTATATGCATCTATTGCCCCAGGCACCCTGCTTTTTATTGAATTCCATGACAGACAAAGGGTATCATACCATACCAGTTCCTTAGGCGGAATCATATTTAAAATAAAATCGATATTTTTCAAGTTCCCATTCTCAAAGTAATTAACCCTTCCCTTAAGGAACCAGTGCCCCATCTTTCTTGTAAGCGCAATATTTTCTTCAGCAGTAACTTTGTCAAATTCTATTATGTCTTTTTCCGACAATGATAAAAGAGCATTTGTTCTGGCTTCCTTAAGTATTTCAACTCCGTCTTCTCCAACAATTTCAGATATTTTCATCCCTTTAATATTTGAAATGTTATCAACAGGGAGGATTTTATACCTGGATAATGTATATACCTTATCTTGGTTTTCTACAGCACATACCTCTAAAGACACGTAGTCATTACTGACATACTGAATAATCTTATATGAGGTATCATGCTTTTGCGACTCAAAATCTGATTCTATTATCGAGGAGTTCAACTTCATTTTTGACTGGAAAAGTGTATACGGACTTGACACTTTCAAAAAATCTCCCATTTCTTTATCGGCTCTTCTTCCATACCCGATTTTCCAGAAACCGTTTTTTCTTGGCAGGAATATCCCGTCTGTTTCAATTATTTCATTCAACACCCTGTTCTCGGCTGAAATCCACAATGTCTTATAACTGTATTCTTTCATGTAATTCTCTCCATCAGGAGTTTTCTCTGAACGTATCCCTATAAAAACACCCGACTTAATCAGTTCGTTCTCTCTGCTTTCATTCTTTTGATTTTTAATTGTACTACCATCGGGCATGACAGCCGCCAAATTATCAGCTTTATTAGATAATTTCTTCATAAGAAGAATATTGTCCTGAACAACAATAACAGCATCCTCGTCATTAATTTTTACAAACTCATACAGGTACTTTCCTTCCGATGAAATGCTTACAACAAATATTTCATTTTCTACGATATCGAAATTGTCAGGAAGTATTCCATACCTGTACATAAAATACTCCCGGGCATCCGACCTTATCACCATATAATCCGGATTTGACCAGAACTGGTCCCCAACTTTAATAATATCCTTTGAAAACTCTGCCGTTTTCCCTATCCAATCACTATCATTGTTATTTTTGTACGATATAAAGTTTGAACCAAGTGAATTATATATTTGCCAAACACCTTCCACAGGGTTAACATCAGGCTCAGGCGCCAGAATCATGTCCTCAAGTGATGTTGCTGTACTGGTACAGCCGCACCCTGAAACCATAACAAAACAAATAAAAAGAATAAATATATAATACCTATGCAAACTTTTCACCCTCCCCAAGAGGTACAGTTATATATACTTGCGTCCCTGAGTCTATCTCACTTTTTATGTCCATTCTGT
>JAAZCB010000574.1 GCA_012513545.1 Clostridiaceae bacterium | reverse complement strand
TGAGAATCTTTCCGATCCTGACAACCTGACAGTATCCCACCACATAAACCAGTCCTTAAGGGCAAATGGCCTTATGAAAATAGATAAGGACTATGTCATTAAAGATGGTGAAATAATAATCGTTGATGAGTTTACAGGTCGTCTTATGTACGGAAGAAGGTACAGTGACGGTTTGCACCAGGCTATTGAGGCAAAAGAAGGAGTAAAGGTTGAAAGGGAAAGTAAAACACTGGCCACAATAACTTTCCAGAACTACTTCAGAATGTATAAAAAGCTGTCTGGTATGACCGGAACGGCACAGACGGAAGAGCAGGAATTCCAGAGCATATATAAGCTGGATGTCATTGTGATTCCTACGAATATGCCAGTTGTAAGGGTTGATTTTCCGGACAGTGTATATAAAAATGAAACAGGAAAATTTAATGCTGTTGTAAAGGATATAGTTGAATGCAACAAGAAAGGCCAGCCTGTTCTCATAGGTACTATTTCAATTGAAAAATCGGAACTCTTAAGTTCGGTTCTGAAGAGGCACGGGATCAGCCATCAGGTGCTCAATGCGAAGTACCATGAAAAGGAAGCCGAAATTATTGCGCAGGCTGGAAAGTTTGGTGCCGTTACCATTGCAACCAATATGGCAGGACGTGGTACCGACATTGTGCTTGGCGGTAATGCTGAGTTTATGGCAAAGCAGGAAATGAGAAGAAAAGGCTATCATGAAGATTTGATCAGCCAGGCAAATGGCTTTAACGAGACTGATGATGTAGAAATATTGGAAGCAAGAAAAGAATTCCGTGAACTTTATGAGGAGTTTAAAAAGCTTACAAGTGAGGAACGCAATAAGGTAGTTGAAGCAGGAGGGCTCCATATAATAGGTACAGAACGGCATGAATCGAGACGTATAGACAACCAGTTGAGAGGTCGATCCGGACGTCAGGGAGACCCGGGTTCTTCTAGGTTCTATATTTCTCTTGAAGATGATCTTATGAGACTTTTCGGCTCAGACCGCCTCACGGGGATTGTAAACGCGCTCGGGCTCGAAGAGGATCAGCCAATTGAGCACAGAATGTTAAGTAACGCAATTGAGAACGCTCAGAAGAGAGTTGAAGGAAAGAACTTTTCAATTAGAAAGAATGTCCTTCAGTATGACGATGTTATGAACAAGCAAAGAGAAGTCATATATGATCAGAGGAGGAAGGTCTTAAACGGAGATAACCTCAGGGAAAACTTCGAAAAAATGCTTGAGGGTATTGCAGATAATATCGTGAATGTATACTGCACCGAAAGTTCGCATCCTGACAATTGGGACTGGCAAAGCATGCGCGCCTCTGCCGAAGGAATTTATCTGCCGGCAGGTACTTTGAAGTTTGAGAGAAATGAAATGGAACGACTTTCAAAGGATTCGTTAAAAGAAGTAATCCTTGAGGCACTTAATAAGAGATACAACGAAAAGGAAGCGGAATTCGGCTATGATCTTATGAGGGAGCTTGAAAGAGTAGTGCTGTTAAGGGTGGTAGACCAGAAATGGATGGACCATATAGACGCCATGGATCAGTTGAAACATGGTATTCACTTGAGAGCCTATGGGCAGAGAGATCCTGTTGTTGAGTATAAATTCGAAGGTTTTGATATGTTTGAGGAAATGATAAGAAATATTCAGGAAGATTCAATAAAAATTATAATGAACACACATATTGACCGTGAACAAGCACCACAGCGTGAGCGGGTTGCAGAGCCTGTAAGTGCTTCACATGGAGAGCAGGAAGCTAATAAACCTGTTGTAAAGAAGCGTTCGGTTGGACGAAATGATCCTTGTCCTTGCGGAAGTGGGAAAAAGTATAAAAAATGCTGTGGAGCAGATGCTTAAATGACTTACGAGGAAGCACTTGATTATATACATGGAACCCTGAAATTCGGTGTCAAGCTTGGTCTTGAGAATATGCGCCTGCTGCTTGAGCTTATGGGTAATCCACATAAAGACCTTAAATATATTCATGTTGCAGGAACAAACGGTAAAGGCTCTGTAACGGCTTTCATTAGCAGTATATTGATGGAAGCCGGCTACAGGGTGGGGGTGTATACCTCACCCTATATTCAGCGTTTTACTGAAAGAATACAGGTGAACAGAAATGAAATATCTCCCTGTGACCTTGCCAGGATAACAGCGTTTGTAAGGGAAAAAGTTGAATTAATGGTACAGAGGGGAGCGAACCATCCAACTGAGTTTGAAATAGTAACAGCAATCGCCTTCAAGTATTTTCGCGAAATGGGTTGTGATGTAGTTGTTCTTGAAGTTGGTCTGGGTGGAAGGTTTGATTCCACGAATATTATTGATAAATCCATAGTTTCGGTTATTACAACAATAAGCTATGACCACATGAATATTTTGGGAAGTACGCTTTCCGAAATTGCCTTTGAAAAGGCAGGCATAATCAAGGAGGACGGAGAGGTATTACTATATCCGCAGCAGGAAGAAGTGGAGAGAGTATTTGTCGAAGCCTGCAGTAAAAAAAATGCCAGACTCCATAAAGTTAGTTTTGATAGTGTGAGGATCAATAGCTTTTCAATCGATGGACAGGAATTTGATTACGGTGCTCAGAAGTCCTTCCATATAGGTTTGCTGGGTGAACATCAGGTCAGGAATGCCATAATTGCAATTGAGTGTGCAAGACAGGTATCACATAAGGGTTTTGTGATACCTGAAACTGCAATCAGAAGAGGTTTGAGCGGTGCAAAATGGCCCGGAAGACTTGAGGTTTTATCAAAAAAGCCTGTCTTCATAATAGATGGTGCCCATAACAGGGAGGGGGCGAATGCCTTATCAAATTTTTTAAAGGCATATTTTCCCGGAAAAAAAATATTATTTATATTAGGGGTATTAAAAGACAAGGAGTATGTTTCTTTTATAGAAGCGTGCGTACCTTTGGCATACGGCTTTGTTGCAGTTGAACCCGACAGTGAAAGGGCGCTTCCGGCAAGTGAACTTGCCGAAAACATTAAACCCTATTGTAATAACGTTAGTATAAGTGGTAAAATTGAAGAAGCTGTCAAGACAAGCTTGGAAATATTACCGGATGACGGAGTTATTTGTGCTTTCGGTTCATTATATTATATTGGAGAAATCAGGACTTTGTTTGAATCTTAAAAAAGGGAATTATACATCATGGTTAGCCTGTAAATTGTTGATTATTATTAATAAGATGGTGGTGATGTTATGATCGATTTTAAAAAAGAACTTCAAAATTATCCGCCAGTGGATTTAAACAGATTATTGGAGACTAACCCGGATATTCCGGATAATGTAAGGAACTCTATCGTATTATATAATAAAGCTTTGGAGAATTTCCGGACAAAGAGTGAGGATATTGCAATTATAGAACTCAGGAAGGCGATATCTTTAAATCCGGATTTCTATGAAGCAAGTAATCTGCTTGGGGTTTTTTACATCTACACCGGTGAAAACAAAAAAGCGGAGGAAGTCCTGAAAAAAGTAGTCGAAGCTGAGCGAAACAGTGTGCTGGCACTGGAATATCTGAAGGAAATAAACCCTGAGTATGATGCTTCAGGAGCTAAACAATCAAAAGACAGGAAGCAGAAAACTGAAAACATAAAAACTGCAAAGAGCAGTGAAAAAAGAAAAAAAGAAACGAATAAGGTTAACAACTATTCTTTGAAAGACTCCGGAAATCCACCGATTAAAAGGAAGTCCAACTTGAACGGTGTTATTAGAAACAGTATCGGATTTTTACTCGGAGCACTGCTGGTTTTTATTGTGGTTATGATAATGTATTTTGCAGACAATAAAACAGTTGATCCTGTCAAAAAGGCTGAACCTCAAAATACTGCTGCTGCCAATGAATATAACAACCACCAGAAAGAATTGGAGGAGTTAGAGCAGGCTTATCTTGAAGCAAGCAACAGCCTTAAGGAGGCGAGTTCAAAATTAAGCTATTACACAAGTGTTGCCAAACTTTTGGAAATTGAGAAACTGGTATCTGAGAAAAGCTATGAAAGTGCTGCTGATTTGCTGTTGCAGCTAAAAAACATAGAGTTTAAGGGAATTGAAAAGGAGAAGTATGAAAAGTTATTAAAAGACTCCATCTCCAATGCTGCCGGGAATGTTTTTTCGGAAGGACGGAAGCTTTTAGAGGCGAAGAAGTACCAGGAAGCTCTTGATTACTTTAATAAAGCTGCATCTTATGAAGTGAGCGGCTGGAAATATCAAAGTGTCAATCTGTATTACCAGGGATATTGTTATAAGGAATTGAACAATATTACCATGGCAACTAAGATTTTTAATGAGGTTATTGAAAAATTCCCCAGCAGCTCCTATGCAAACTACTCAAAAACAAGGCTGAAGGAGATTGAGAAAACTCCTTAATGTAATTGTAAATTAAGAGAAGAATAATAAAAAATTAACCCTTTTTTTAAAAAGGGTTAATTTTTTATTATTCATCAGGAATATACATGTAATTGGAGGTGATTTCCAATATGAAAGAAGCCAAGAGGAGGGCAAACCTGGTACTGAGCGGCGGAGGGGTGAAAGGCATTGCATATGCGGGAATGTTTGAGGCGGCAGAAGAGACGGGATTCAGTTTTAACAACATAGCAGGTGTATCAGCCGGTGCACTTTTTGGTGCATTGAAAGGAGCAGGGTATACGTCAGCCGAGATGAAAAAAATGCTTGATGAATTTGAATTCAGCAAGGTTAAACCTGAGGATATACAAAAAAAAGTCCCTGCAGTTCAGAGATTTATTGAGTATCAAGACACCAGGAGAAGCTATGAGGATACATACAGGCAATTTTTATACAACGGTAATTCAAGACTAATTAATTACAGGAGCAATTTCGGGCTGAAGGAACTGTTCCCGGGCTACAGACTCAGAGGAAACTTCTTTAAGAATATAATTGATTTCTGTAAGGATGGATGCCTTTTTGACGGGGATTTTATTGAAGAATGGGTGTATAGGGAACTTATGAAAAAAGGAGTCAGGACCTTTGCTGACCTGCGCCAAAAAGAGGTGAGTTATTCTAATCCTTTTGGTTATTCAGTCAGAATGACTGCTGTAGATTTGAATCGGGGAAGGCTTGTAGTTCTTCCGGATGATATTGAATATTACGGAATAGAACCGGATAAAATGGAAGTTGCCAGGGCTGTAAGGATGAGTATAAGTGTTCCGTTTGCATTCAAGCCGGTTGAGATAAACAGGAATGTGAAGGGTGAAATAAAAAAACATTACCTTGTTGATGGTGGAGTATTGGATAATTTTCCACTCTGGCTCGGCTATTCGCCGGGATACTTGCCATTAATCGGGGTCAGGCTGGAGCGGGAGAGCAAAAAAAAGTTGCTTGACCCGTTGGCACCTTTAAATGTTTTAAAAGGACTTATCGGCGCAGTACATGATTTTGGGATTCCAAAATTTAATTACAAATATACCCATATTATAAGCATAAATACAGGGGGGGTAACATATCTGGATTTTGATCTTAGCGATTCTGATAAGAAAATGCTGGTTGAATCCGGTTGGAATTCCGGACAGAAGGCCTTTAAGAAAATTATGCAGATGGAAAGGCCAGGAAGGTATGGAATATCTATTTTTTTAAGAAGAATTTTGGGATTGGAAGGGTAAAGGAAAAATTGCTTTATTTTTTGCGAGTTTTATTATATTATTAATAATAAAACAATATCGTCTTTTAAAATTGGAGGAACCACTAATGCAATATGAGAGTACTCGAGGGGGACTTAAATCGGTATCATCCGCTGAAGCAATCAAAAGAGGAATAGCTCCTGATGGAGGCTTGTTTGTCCCCGAAAAAAACGTTGAATTTTCTCTTGATGACATAAATAAAATGGTGAATATGAGTTATAATCAAAGGGCTGTCTATATACTCAAGGCTTTTTTGACAGACTATTCGGATGTGGAAATAGCAGAATGCGTTAATAGTGCATATACTGCCGAAAAGTTTGAGGATACAAGTATAGCACCGATTGTCAAACTTAATGATAATGTCCATATATTGGAGTTGTGGCATGGGCCTACCTGCGCATTTAAAGATATGGCTCTTCAGATACTGCCGCATTTTCTTGTCAAGGCCGTTACTAAAACCGGTGAGAAAAGTGAGATAGTTATTCTGGTAGCTACCTCGGGTGACACGGGAAAGGCTGCTCTTGAAGGATTTCATGATGTAGACGGAACTAAAATTATTGTGTTTTTTCCAAACAATGGAGTTAGTGAAGTTCAAAAAATGCAGATGGTTACCCAGGAGGGTGAAAATGTTTATTCAATTGCCGTAGAAGGTAATTTTGATGATGCCCAGAGCGGAGTTAAGGTGATTTTTACTGATTCGGAGCTCGAAGAAAAGATGAATACAGCAGGGTATAAATTTTCATCTGCAAACTCAATTAACTGGGGAAGGCTTGTTCCGCAAATAGTGTATTATTTCTCTTCATATGCAGACCTGGTAAGAAATGGAGAAATTAGTGCGGGGGATAAGGTAAATTTTGTGGTTCCTACCGGAAACTTTGGCAATATTCTCGCTGCGTATTATGCTTTAAGAATGGGACTTCCTGTAAATAAACTTATATGTGCCTCAAATGACAACAATGTTCTTACCGATTTTATAAATACTGGAGTTTACAACAAAAACAGAGAATTCAGAAAGACAATATCTCCATCTATGGACATATTGATTTCAAGCAATCTTGAAAGGCTTTTATTTGAACTCACCGATCATAATGCCTGGCTTGTAAATGAATGGATGGAGGAGCTCAAGTTTGATGGCTTGTATTCTGTTGAACCTCAGGTTAAAAAGAAAATTTCAAATCTTTTTTGGGCCGGGTTTTCAAACGAGAATGAAACACTTAAGACTATTGAATGCATATTCAAGGAATATAATTATGTAGTTGACACCCACACAGCTGTAGCAATTGATGTTTATGACAAATATGTTATTTCCACCGGAGATATGACTAAAACTGTCATAGTATCAACAGCAAGCCCTTTTAAATTCAATGAGAGTGTTGTAAGTGCAATGTTTGGTGATAAGGCTGTAAAAGGAAGAAGCGAGTTTGAGCTTCTTGAGGTTCTCTCAAAGGAGTGTGGACTTAAAATTCCACAGGGTCTAAAAGGCTTGGACAAGAAGACAGTAAGACATAAAACTGTTTGCAGCAAATCAGACATGAAAAAAGAGGTTGAAAAGATTTTAGAACTCTAAAAAGTAAAAAAGGATAGTATTGTTTCACCTGTATTGCTTGTAATTGCTATTAAAATAAATATAAACATAAAAAAGCGAGAGGTGAGTGTCAGGATGAAAAATACGAAAATACTAGTGGTTGATGATGCTTCTTTTATGCGGACACTGTTGGGAAATACACTAAAGGATATCGGGTACAGTGCAGTCGAGTTTGCCCAGGATGCTTATGAGGCAGTGGAAAAAGCTAAAGACCTTAAGCCTGATTTTGTTACACTTGACATATCTATGGAGGGTATGGATGGAATCCAGGCAATCGAGAAAATACTCGAGGTCAGCTCCCGGAGTAAAATCATAATGGTTTCAGCTCTTAATTCCCAGCAGATAATTAACCGCGCTATTGAATGCGGAGCAGTTGACTATATACCCAAACCTTTCAGTCGTTTTGATGTTGAAACCAGCTTGAAAAGGCATATAGGCATAAATTAGCCTGAATTTTGGATTTGGTGTTATAATTTACAGTCAGCCATTTAATGTAGTTGTTCTATTTTGATCTGCACTTTGCAGGAGATAAAAAGCAGATAAAACTTGTGCCCCGTAATGTAATTTGTAATTGGAAGCGGGGCACAGACAGAGAAAGTGCAATGTGGGCCGATTTATTGAAGATACGTACCTGTTGGATCATTAGTTATGTTAATTTCT
The DNA here is from genome assembly GCA_012513545.1 of Clostridiaceae bacterium. The sequence continues at coordinate 396 of JAAZCB010000574.1, read as the reverse complement.
TCGTCTTTTTTAATTTCATATGAGTCTACATATGAAATTTTTCTATTTGATATGGAATCGAGTATGTCTAGTACCATTTTAACATCTCCAAATTCAATATCCGGTGTCACGGATACCGCCTCGGTTTCATTTAATGCATTGTAAAAATTCAATAGCTCGTTAAAATATCCACGCTCCGGAGTAAACTTAATTTGTTCGGCATTTCCATCGGCGTAGGATACATTAATTATTCCGCACGTTTTATCTTCAAGGTAAATTTCTCCTTTGGTTCCAAACACTCTGAAGCCTACAGCTGGTTTTTGAGTTTCTATACCGGAAGGGAAGTAGGTGTATTGTCCCACAACTCCATTCCTGAACAATATGTTTGAGTTGACTGAAAGATAGGGATTAAAATCC
>JAAZCB010000573.1 GCA_012513545.1 Clostridiaceae bacterium | reverse complement strand
TACCTTGTGGTTTCCTGTTGCTTTGAAGTTATCTGTATAACCATTTGAGTATCTTCTCTGTGTAAAGTCTCCCTTTACCTCTAGCACTCCTTCAGTTAGTTGTCCATTATGACTGTAGTATGACTGTATATGGAAATTTCCACATACACTTATATAGTCATTTGGATTTGTCATTACAAGTAGCCCGCTGGCACCATTTGCCAATGTGTAATTCTCTTTAACAACCAACTCACCCTTATTTATTGTCAGATTACCATTTGTCTGAGTTAGTGAACCATTTACAACAAGCTTATGACCATTTAAATTAAGGTTTCCTGAATTAAGGTTAAGATTGCCAACTTCCATGTCAGCTTGAAGTGTCATATCAGAATTTATATCAATAGATTGAAATGTATTAACTTCTATTTCATTACTGGGTTCCGACTTATTACCTGATTCATCAATAGCAATAACATAATACTTATAATATTTGTTTTTATCAACACTGTTATCTGTATATACAGATTCACCAACACTAACTATCTCATTACCATTACGGTAAACTCCATATCCTTTAACGCCTATATTATCAGTAGACGCTGTCCACACTAAATTTACCTGTGTTTGTGTTTTCGACTCGCACTTAAGCTCCATAGGCTTTGAAGGTGCCTGATCATCATAAATAGCTTCAAGTACAGTCTGACTATTACTGGTCTTTATTAATTCATTTGAAGTTGAAGCGGTTTCTTCAATTGACCTCATAGTTGGTATTATTTCAGTTGGAACAGGTGTTGCTTCAATTTCCGGTGCATAAACCGGTTCTGTCGTTTCAGGTTTTATTCCAACTTCTTCTGTTTCTTTAGGTTCTAGCAGTTTCTGCTCATCATAAGAACTCCGAATTTCTTCCAATGGATAATCAGAATTAGCTAAAACGGCAGTTATAGACTGATTGCATAGAAGGGCTATTGTTACAGAATATGCAATTAAAATTCTTAGTACTCTTTTCACTATTTTGTCCCCCTAAGATATATTTAAATAGCTATATTAAATTGAATTGATTCAGTGGTCGAGCCTATCACCATACCACTAAAATATAATTACAGCAATATATAAATTCATAAAACTGTATTATCAATTATCAAAAAATACTTTTACTTATTCACTTTTTCAGTACCCTTTAGTGTTGAGACCTTAGAATGTAAACAAAGATGCAAGATTCCAGTAGCCGAATTCCTTTATTAAATATTAATTGAGCAATAGAAACTTAAAGTATGAACCTTGTTATAAACCTCAAACGTATTACATCAGTTACCATTTATGTCGATGATAACTTCCCATCATGAATGCCGGAACGTAATATTTTTACATAAACAAGTAAATATTTTACTTTTTCAATTACTGCTTGCACAGTAATTAAAACATCCAGTACTCGTTCCGTTTATTTACACGACAAAAAAAATACTACGTACTTTCTAAATAGATAAGCCGTTCATTTATTATCCTCCTGTTAAATTGTAAGATTATTAAACTTAATTATCTGAAGTTTAGTTCAGCAAATGCAATAATGAAATGCTTAAACGAAAAAATTAGTAGTTAGACGTTTGGTGTAAAATTTATAAAAAAGTATTAGTTAAAATCCATAATAAATTATATATTCCTGAATCCGTGAATATTTTATCATAGAAGTACTCACAATTCCAGCGAAATGAGGTATAATAAGGCTATAATACCATAAGAAAAATATTCACCAACGAGGTGCAGAATGAAATTTAAAATTAGATT
>JAAZCB010000572.1 GCA_012513545.1 Clostridiaceae bacterium | reverse complement strand
TTTGTTTATGCATCTACTTTTATCTTTACTATGCTGTAACAATCATGTACTTTGCTGATTGCTGGTTAAGGTGTTACGATAAACCACAATATATTGGGGGTACCCATAAAAAAGCCGGATGACCCATAATGATTTCCCATAAATTTCACCAAGCCAACCTACAAGTTCATTACCCTTTAGTAATTTACCATCAGAAAAGATCGATAACTTGTCTTTAATCTCCTTCTCAATTAAAGAAAGTTTTTTAAATAACTCAACCATTTCATTTTGGATTTCAATTACTTTATTATAATTCATAATTTCTTTTCTCTTAGCGCCAGGAAGGCGCGCTCCGCCAAAACATGGCCACTAACGATTAGTATATGCAAAGTAGGCGCTTGCGGGTTTCAAACCTATCAATCCGATACGATTTTGAAGCGAGCTACAACCGTTGAATTTACTACTATATCGCCTATTTTGTATATACTTTGTTATGTGCTTTTTTATATTATTTTTCTTATATATTTAATCCTACTAATAATCCAGGCTGCTATTATTGATATGAAAAATGTAACGCCAAATTTCATCGGTATTCCAATTATTGGATTATTAAATGTATTGATGTCTAACATACTTAAGCCTGAATTTAATGCATCTAAAACTCCTGCATGAATTAAATATATGCCCAATGTTAAATAAGAGATTTTCGAAAAGATATTTTCCTCCAACTTCAATTGATGGAATAATTTATAGAAACTTAAGGAACCTATTATTACGAAGGGCGTTAAGTATCCATAAAAATACAAACTATCATATTGTTTGATTGTATACATTGATAAAACTGCAATTAAAATACTTGATATGATGTATGCTGAAGATAATACCAGAAATGAAAAACTATTTTTAGAATCTTTTATTAAATATCCCAAAATGAAGTAACCTAAATAATTGACAAACCAAAGAATAAAGGAAACTTTGTTATTCAAGATTTGGTCATAGCTGCTATTTATCATCCCAAATAATAATAACAGTATTGCAACCGTCCATAATGTATTTCTTGATGCATAGTAAATACTATTGTTTAAGATTGGAGTAATTAAGTACAACCCAATTATCATGAATAAATACCACATATGATAAAAAGGTCTCCCTAAAATCACACTAGCTAATAAGGATTTAATATCTATTGGATTATCTGCAATAAACGATATTGCTACTCTGTATAATATATAAATTATAGTCCAAGAAATAAGCGGAACTAAAATTCTACTTGCGCGTTTTTGATATGATTGTTTGAATGTTTCTTTTCTACCTACTAAGAACATTCCACTAATTAGAACAAATAGAGGTACACATATTCTAGAAAAAGAATCAACTATATTTCCAGCCCAGAATGAGATGTCAAATGTGAGGTTATTTTTGCCAGTGATAACATAGCCTGCGGATACATGTAGTAATATTACTAATAAGGTTGCTATTGTTCTTAAAGTGTCAATTGAGTAATTTCTTTTCATAAATGTTTTCTCTTTTTTTTAATTGCACATAACGTGCTGGCCCAAGTTTTAGTGTTTCTTAATATTAGAACTTGGGCCTGTTATGCGTATGTGTTTGGCCAAGTTCATTTTTTTCGCGCGCCTTCACCAATTATCATTTTTAATATGAACTATTAATTTATTTGAAAGCAAATTCAAATAGCTCTTAACATCAGAAATATCTGCTTTGCTTATGTTATTAGGATACTCTATCTTTACTTTATCATCTTTTACACTAATTGCCATAGTATATCTTAACCACCTCCTTGTAATCTTAGCTGAGCCTTTTAAAACAATTAATCCTGCACTCGGATCTTTTGTTACAATCAGACTTTTTCGTTCTTCGTCCATCATAGCTCCTGCAAGTGCAAACCCTGTTAAACCTTCATATGTCTTTGGCAAAATGTCTTTTTCTTCATAGTTATTTGTGATTGCCCAGTTAACTATACTATTGAGAAGATCGCTCTTTGTTTTTCCAGGAAATGTAATTATAGTGCAAAACACTGAATCAGTTTGAGCAAATCCAATCGAAGCTAACAATAAAATCAATAATAATTGCTTCACAATATCCTCCAGATTATAAAACAAATAAATTTTTCTAACACTAATAATTGCGCGCGTCTTTTCTCCACTTGGCCAAGCATTGCGCATAACGTGTCGGCCCAAGTTTTAGTGTTTCTTAACATTAGAACTTGGGCCTGTTAGTGGCCTGTGTTTGCCATTGTGCTCTGATTGACACCCCGCCACTCTTATTCTATTATATTGATTTTCAGCTTACATTTGATTAAAGATATCTTACCTATAACATTGGATTTGGTCCATATTGTATACAAATCACTGAATTTTGAAAAAATGCTTATGCAAATAGTCCTGAAATTCCAATGAAATTGAAAGATCCTCGACTTGAGGTCAAGGGGTTACAATCATACCCAAAAGGTACACAAACTTAATGGCAATTCATACCATACCCTTTACCAAAACAAGTATTGCATCTTCCATTACCTAGACACGCAAAACAATCTTTCATAGTACCATTAACAATTTCATAGCCCTTGCCATTACAATGCCAGCAATTCCCAGTACCGTTGCAATTTGGGCATGTAAAGGTTATACAATCGCCGCCGCTACTACTTACCGCAAATACTGCTGTAATAGTAGCACTGCCATTTACAGTTACATTGAGAGGATTAGCACTATAAGTTTTGTCCTGCAAAATCCAATTTTTAAACATATATCCACTTGTAGGTGTAGCTTTTACAGTAACCACAGTCCCACTTGCATAACTTGTCGCATTAGGACTGCGACTCACAGTACCTGCACTCGATGGGGAAACCGAAACATTAAGCGAATATCCACTATTACTCCCGTTCACTGGATTATTATTTGAGTCGTCATCTCCATTGCACCCTATAATTCCAAGAATTAGTGCAACAAATATGCAAACCTTAAAACGCATAAACCTACGAATATCAAACGACATAACCATGCGATTACTTTTTTCACTTTTAGATCCGATAGTTTGCCTTGCGTTGCTTGTAGATGAAGCGGAAAAAAGCATTTTTTTCATATTAGAACACCCTTTCTGTGTTATGTGAAATAAATTATTAATTGTTAATGCAAACAAAAAAACTAATGTTTTCAGTTTAATTCAGGTTAAAAATTGCAATTTTGGTTTTCCTCTTACAATTTAACACACTTCATAAGTGGTCTTTTTTAATAATATTTGCTACTTCCTTTCCCCAAATGTTTCGTCAAGATTTCCTAATGTTATAACATTGCTTAACATTTAATTCATTATCATCAACATCTCTATTCAATCTATCAGATTTCCTACTTTCTTATTCTGAATTACGTGGCGGGTCTTTTTTTTACCTTTTCCGCGCAAGGGCAAACATGGACACTAACGGGTTGCGCCACTTGCACGCTGTACCAAACTGTAAAGTGGAGTCTTCGTAGCTTTACAGTTTGGTATGGCGTGCTGGCGCTGTTGTTTGTCTGTAGCCAGCCAGCCTCTTTTTACATTGTAATGCTCATTCTGAACCATTTTTTTTCCGTGCTTTTTTCATTAATTTTCCCATATTACCACGAATACATTTATATGTACCTGTAATCACATATTTTGAATATGATTTTTTATTTGATGGTTGGTGTTTGCCACAATAATTACTGTTTGGCAAAGCTTCTTGAGCACATTTTAAACATTCCATTATTACTACCCCCAAAAGAAATACAATGCCATGCTAATAGTAACAAGTAAGATTGAAACTGAAACTAGAATTTGTGAAATTAAAATTGCGTTTCCTTTTTCTAAAATCAAATCGTGTAAATCCGTAGAAGCAATTTCCCATAATCCAAACAAATCATTTCTGAAATTATAAAATCTTTTTTCCAATTCACCACTATTAACTTTTAGTAATTCTGACGACATTTCATAAATAGAAGAACCTAGTGGAGGAAAAGATGATTTGCGTAAGATGACTGAATAAATAACAAAAACAAATGCAAAGAAAAGAGTAACCAAAGAAATAATTATCAAAATTTTGATATCCTGTCCAATCTTATCTTTTAGATCACGAGAAAAAAATATTAAAGCTGACATTATCAGACCAGAAATTGTTAGTACTAATGTAGCCCTTTGATCTAATAGTTTACTTTTATCGCTTAATTCCTTATATTCATTATAGTATGAATCATTAATAAAATCGATTATTGAATCGCTTTCCA
>JAAZCB010000571.1 GCA_012513545.1 Clostridiaceae bacterium | reverse complement strand
TATCTGAAGAACCATCATTAATGTATAAATTAGGTATACTTTGAGAAGGATTCTGGCTGGTTCCGTATATAAACTGAACATAACGATTTTCGTGATTCGGATTTGACAGGTTATTTGGATCAATACAAGCAAACTGACTGGCATCATGGAATGGGAAATCTATCAGAGGCTGACCAATACAAACTTCCTCAATATTCGGAGAAACAGAAATATAACCATCTCCATCATCATCCGTATGCCAATTTGATAGTGGTTGAGTCTGTGTAAGATCAATAAGTTGCCAGTCTAGACCACCTGCAGGATCATAATAAAAATACATCTGTGCTATATACTCACAATCAGTGTCTAAAGGCAGGTTGAATAAATGAGCCCTTGAAATTACCCAATTGAAGGGAGGATCAGTAGATGGAGCAATGTTAACATTAGCTCCAACATAATTTATGAAAGATATCTGGTTATTATCCTGATCTACAAGCTTGAATAAAATTCTACACGTACCACTTGGGTATATCCCTCCATCAACTTCAAAACTATAAGTAACATAATAACTAGCAGGAGAACATCTGGCTACAGCACTTTGTTTACTACCAGGGCTTCCAACAAGTTGCCCATATGCAGAACTGGCATATGTTATGAATAACAAAAAAAATATATAAAATCTTAAAAGAAAAAGCCATTTTTTTGATTTTTGAAATACACGAGGCATTTTCATGGTTTTTGAATTTAATGAATAGCTATGCCATATAATGTATGATACATTCAAGACAACAAGATACTAAAAAAGGTTGCACAACTATTTGTACGAAATGTTGATAAAATTGTTCTGACAGAAAAGTTATTAACAGACGGAAAAAATGAGAGGTAGTTAATGAGTTGATGAGAGTCATCTACAAATCATACATATTATGCTTATTTTTACAATTAAGAATACGACGATGCGCGATTTTACAATCAGGACATACAAGCTGCTTTTATCAGCTCTGAAGGAAAATGGATATCTCTTTAAACCTTTCAGGGATTTCATTAAAAATCCTGCCTCCAGATGTATAATATTACGTCATGACGTTGATGCCAGGAAAATGAATTCTTTGGTCTGTGCCAGGCTTGAAAATGAAATGGGTATTAAGGGGACATATTATTTCAGGATAGTATCCGGAAGTTTTGACGAAAAGATCATTAGACAGATCTGTGATCTTGGGCATGAGATAGGATATCACTATGAAGATCTTGCACTTGCACATGGCGACAACGACATAGCTATAAAGCTGTTCGAAGAACATCTGGCAAAGCTTCGCCGGGTCGCTCCCGTTGAAACGATCTGTATGCATGGCAGTCCCCTGTCCAAATACGATAACAGAAAACTATGGGATAAATATAATTACCGTGATTATTGCCTGTCAGGTGAACCTTATCTGGATACGGATTTCAACCAGATAATGTATCTTACTGATACCGGAAGGAGGTGGGATGGATCTTCTGTCGCGATTCGCGACAAAACGCCAAAGTTAGATTTACTTAATGATGAAATGAATGAGAAGCTTAAATACAACTTCCATTCAACTTTTGATATCATGGTTGCCGCCAGGGAGAACAGACTTCCGGCTAATATCATGATCACTGTTCATCCTCAGCGCTGGGACGACAATATGCTCCCATGGCTTAAGGAACTTATCTGGCAGAATTTTAAGAATATTATAAAAAAGGCAGTCGCTGAAAAACAAAAGAAGTGAACGGGAAGAATTGATGAGTTTATCATGAGTTGTTGTACCGTTATTCTTAGGCGTTGTTATGCCTTTGTGCCGCTAGGCAATTGAGTTTCTTTGCTATTAATAATAATACACCTCCTATTCCCACCCCGACAATATTGGCTACAAGATCATTAACATTATAAGCTCTGTATGGTAAAAAATACTGAATTATTTCAATTAAAAAAGCAAACAATAACCCAAATAACAACCATATCCACCATCTGCTTTTAATTCCTATAAGAAATATCATCCAGGGAATCAACATTAATGAATGAAAAAAATAATCTCCTCTAAATTTTAAGACAGTTATATTATTTAATTCACCTACAGAATTTAAAGGCAGCAATGCCAGAGATAAAACACAAATACAATAGATCCAAAACAGGATTTTTGGAAATAATAATTCCTTCAAAATTACTTTTTATGAAGTTCTTAAAAAATCACAATTATCTTTCTGAATATTCCAGAATTGCCTGCAAACATCTTTTTGCTGTAAGTCCGTCCCATAATTCTGGTCTGACAGGCTGCCTCTGCAACTTAAATGCTTTATGAAATTCATTACGAATCCGATCAATATTATTTCCCACAAGAACACTTGCCCCACCATGTTGTCTGAGGGTAACAGGTCTCTCAGTATTCCAGCGCAAAGTCAGACAAGGAGTTCCAAGAATTGTACATTCCTCCTGTAATCCTCCACTGTCTGTCATGAATAGTTTGGCCCCCATATTTAAACTGAGCATTTCAAGATAGCCAACCGGATTCATAAGTATCATATTAGCATTCGCTAAAAGTTCATTAAACAGATTATATTCTACAAGCATTTTTCTTGTACGTGGATGAAGAGGCCATATAAGAATCATCTTCTTACAGACCTCATTGACAAGAAATCTGACCAGAGGTTCAAGCACTTCCTTATTATCTACGTTTGATGGCCGGTGAATAGTTACAATTCCATAACTGTCCTTAGCGGGATACAGACTCATTAGTTCCTGAGGTTCATCAATAAGCCCTCTGGTTAAAATATTATTAATATCCATACTGGAAGCTTCATTTCTGCTGACCTCAAGGGTATCTATCATGATATTTCCCACAAAACGGATCTTTTTTTCAGGAATACCTTCATTCAGAAGGTTTTTTGTTGATATCATATCGGGAGTAAGCAGCAGATCTGATATTCTGTCAGCAACAAGACGGTTTATTTCCTCGGGCATTGATATGTCACCTGAACGAAGTCCTGCTTCAATATGACAACATTTTATATTTTCTTTTTTGGCTGTCACCGAACAGGCCAGGATAGCATTTACATCTCCAACAACGACCACCCAGTCAGGTTTTTCAACTTTAAGCACTTTTTCAAACTCAATCATTGTTAAACCAACCTGTTCTGCATGAGTGCCTGACCCAACGCCCAGGTTGATATCCGGATCCGGTATTTTTAATTGGGAGAAAAAAGTATCTGACATACTTTTATCATAATGTTGTCCAGTATGTAACAGAATATGTTTTATTGATTCGGGATGCTCTTTATTATAATGTTCAACAGCTTTGCAAAAAGGTGCAATCTTCATAAAATTAGGCCTTGCACCGACAACAGATATTATTTTCATCGAAAATTATATTGATAATCAGGATTATTCTGCATAATACTTTTACTAAGTGGATAGTTTTCAACAAACCAGACTAAAAATGAAGTAACATCTATTTTATCTGCAAGCATGCTTAGCCTTCGGTTATTCCATTCTTTTTTCAGATCAGGCTCTTGTAGTAGCATATTTATTCTGTCCATTAAACTATTGAAGTTTTCAGGTTTAAATCCAAATGCCAAACCATATTTATGTTCTTCCTCCTCAAGATATGATATAGAGCCAGAAAAAGAATTGCATCTGACAGCCGGGGTACCAAGAACTGCTGCTTCTGATGTCATTGTCTGACTATCTCCCATAAATATAGTGGCATAATATAGTAAAGAATGAATTTTATCCGGAGAAATCCTTAACCTATATTTCGTTAACTCTGGTTCTATTTCCCGTTCAGTAGTAATAAATACCTTACCTTTATCTGATAAATGATTTACCAACTGCAATTTTTGATTAACAGATAAGCCTTTTACACCATTATCATGGTGAGCTTTAAACGAATTAAATCGCATAATGAAGTATTGGTCATTTGGTTTCAGACCCAACTCAAAAAGTACATCTGGATCTGGTTTAAACCTGCTTGGATGGAGATATGCCAATTCATGATAACCAGCATAATAAATGGTATCAGAGCGTTTTCTTTTACCATAAAGGACATTAGGCGATAATATAATGTCTGCAAAAGGATGAGCGTATTTTACAAATAAAGGTTGCACCTCATCATCATCATCATCCATAATTATCGAACTAATCCCAGTAATTTTTGAAATATGAGCATTCGTAATTGATGTGCCGATGCTAATATCAATTTTATGTTTTTTAACTGTCATTAATTGTTGCCAGTCGAAAAACAGTTGCATTATTATCTTGCCAGTTATAGGGTCAGATTTTTTAAAGAATCTTGTATAAGGAATATTATATAGATCCAATAATTTAGTAGCTGATTCCAGATCCTTTGTTGTCACAATAACATAATGACCATTCTTTATCAATTCAAAATATAAATTGCGATATAGATGTACATGAGCTGGATGACCGATATCGATAAGTATATTCATTTTTTTATTCTGGCTTTAGCTTTCATTACGGCAGATCCTAAATTATATAAATTGGGCTCAAGTATCTTTTTAAATCTACCGAATTCCACTATATTACCTCCGAATTTAGACTTGAAATCCCTTACCCCATAATTGTCATCCGGCTTACCTGCTCCCATAAAATCAAAATAACTTATCCCATTAAGGCAGGCATATTCAATTGCTGCATAAGTAGCCATGACACTCGGACTTGCCTCTTTATATTCCTGATCAAGGCCACAGACATAAAATTCATAAATTGCTTTCTTTGAAAAAACCGGACATACGATTCCACCAATAATTCTATTTTTATAATGGATCAAGAAAATTTTTGCCAGTTGCCTGTTAAATAACTCAATAAAGAATTTTTTTCCTGGAAGAGGTTTTCTGATTCTTTTTTTATATAAATTCTTTAAAACAAAATAATAAGCTTCAACCTCTTCTTTTGATTGAGCTTCTCTGCTTATTACACCACATTTTAATGCTTTCTTTATTTGCCTTTTTCTATTCGTATTGAATTTATTCCAAATGTCTTCACTGTTATTAAAATATAACTGATAGTTTAGATATGGCTGATACATCCAGCCTGCATTTTTAAATAACGGGATATATCTCTCATAATTAAAAAAATTACGTGTCTCAGCATATATTGCTTTGCCTTTTATAATCTTGTTAATTTCCGATAATAAAATATTTAAAGAAGTCCCATTACCATCATCTACCACTAAAGGCCCTCCATAGATTATTGCTCTTTTCGAAAAATAACTTTTAATTCCACATTCTTTTTGCAGTGTTACAACAGATAAAGCAGTTATTTGATCATTTTTGAAAATTGCAATAGCTATAGCTGATTGACCCGGGACAGAATTGTAGAAATTGAAATATTCAGCAGTCTGGAACGGAGATCCATATGGATTTAAATTAATAAAATCTTTCCATATTGAAACAGGAATTTCTTCATTCAGCAGGATTCTCATTAATTACTAAGTAGGTATTATTATCTTTTTGAAACTCTCTTATAAAGATTTATCAATCTTGTTGCTACAGTTTGAGAATCGAGCCCTAAAGTCATTAGCCTATCCCTGCCATTTACAACTTCTTCAAGATCAATAGCAATTTTAACTTTAGCCGCAATATCGTCAGGTACAGGATCTGCCAAATAGCAACCTTTAGTATTATTTATTAACCATTTAACATCTCCAACATTTGTCGAAACTATCCGGCAATTGCAGGCCATAGCTTCCTTTATTACATTTGGACTTCCCTCCCATTTGCTTGTCAACAATACTACTTTACAGGCATTTAGATAAAAAGGAACTTCTTTATTTTGAATAGAAAATAAAGTATGTAATTCTACATTTGAATTGCCCAGATGACGAATACTCTTTTCGGCTAAAATAAAGTTTTTTTCAGGACGCATTGGATCAGAGGGAAATAATACGTGGACTTTTGCAGTATCCCATCCTATTTTTTCCATACACATCAAAGGGTCAAGTGGTTTAAAAAGATCAAGATTAACTCCGTTAGGAATTATTTTTATGTTTTTATTCTTTAATCTGGTCTTCATGTTTCTCGTTTTCACTATACAACAATCCCAATGGAATAAAAACATTAGAATTCGTATAAGAACAACATTCTTTCTGCTCTCTGTATCAGAACCCATAAATGATGCAACTAATGGCTTTGCCCCGGAAATACTGGCAATTATGCATGAAAACAAATAATGAGCATGTATGACATTAAAATTATTGCTTTTTATTATACTTCTTAAAGGCAGAATATTCTTCAGGTAACCAGTTATTCCCCGTCCTTTTATAAGATAGTATTCAACATGGCATCCTTCTTCTCTTATTGATTCTGCCTGATTTGCAATAATATAATTTGGGCTATACCTGTTCCCACTGCATACAAACAATATTTTCATTTCAACTTAGTCGTAAGCAATTGAATAACGTTTTCAAGTCGTAAATCATAAGAAAGATTTGAGTTAAAAAGTCCAGATTCAAATTGCCAATTATTACCTTTTCTAATATATCTGCCAGGGATTCCGTCCAGTTCACAGATGTATTTCTGGACATGCCCAAATATACATTGCATTTCGTTTATAAGATATCCTCCTTTGCCATCTTCAAATAGATCAACCGCCATGGAATGAAAACTAAATTTTTCACATACACCTTCAACAAAGTACAATAATTCTGAAGGTGGTGCAATGTAATTTATCCCTTTTGATCCACTAGCTTTATCACCTATCTTAACTTTTTGATGACCGAAAAATGATTGTCCTATTTTAACAACCCTCCATTCAAAATCATGTTCAATATAATCTTGTAATATTATAAAACCTTTTTGCTTTTCATCAAATTGCTTCTTATATATTTCTATTTTTTTCTTAACCAGTGATGGATTTTTTAGAACATTTAAAATTCTTTCAGGAATTTTACCCATCCTGAGATTTGGTCCCCATTCCTGAATTACACCTTTTTCAAAACACTTATTAATATAATCTTTTAATTTATTTCTATTGCTGAATATTTCAACACCTTTACCTGAAGCTCCAATGCTGATCTTACTAACTATAGGCAATAAACATTTTTCTGCAAAATCGATTGCCTCATTTTTACTGTAAAAGACGTTTGTTTTAGGATGGGGCAGTTGATTGGCATCTAACCAATAAGAAAGATATTTTTTATTTTCATGGAGAATAATTTCATTATAAGAGGGATAAACAAAAAGTCCAAGAACATTTTCCAGTATACTGACCTTTTCATCATACATTATTTTGTATAATAACTCCCGTCCCGGAGGACAGGTCAGGACACCATCAAAATGACCAGAGATTATTCTATCTAACCATGTAGAATAAAGACTATCAATGATTTCAAAGGATATATTCTTTGATTTGCATGCATTACTCCAGTATAAATGATTGTCATCGAAGTCATTCTTTAGTATAGCCAGTCTCATTTAGTCTGAAATTTCTTTAAATTTAAGTACAGGTTAACGGGATTTGTAAACAAATGCCAAAATCCTTCTGTAGTAGGAAATCCATCGTTGTTACTAAGATTATCTAATAAATCTCGTATATTAAAAACCTCCGTTAACACGCCATCAATATTAAACAACTCTTCCTGGCAGAATTCTTTAATCCAGTTACCATATGGAAAATTCTGTGGGTATTTTTTATCAGAGTTTTTGCGTATAAAACGTTTAACCATCAATAAAAAAGTATTATCATTTATATATTCATTTGCATTATAATGTCCTTTTTTTGCATATTTAATTTTAGATAATTCCGTAGCCAGATAATCGGTTATTTGCAGATGAAACCTGGACCGATTCCATCTGAGTGTCTGCCATAAAAAATCATTATTATTCTTAAGAAAACTAAAATCTGACCCAAATAGAAATTGCATGAAATCGACATCCATAAAAGGATTGATAACATATTTGACTTTGTGCTTGAAAATAGTTGTATCCTGCATATCATGCATACTGCCAATTAGATGAAACAAAACCAGAAATTCCCTTATCTTACGAGAATCATGGTTCATCATGGGCAGATCACTTATAATACCTTCGAGTTTTTCAAGATAAATATTATCAGGATTAATTTTGCATCTGTTTAGTTCTTCAATAATAATTCCCCTGAGTTTACTCTTCTTAGGATCACCTTCATATTTTCTTAAAATCCTGGGGGTTATGTAGTCATCATAAATCAATCCTTTAACATAATCTCCTCCCATAAAACCACAGAAAAGCATGTCCGTATCAGGGTGCCTCTCTTTTTCTGTTGCTATTGCATTAAGCCTGTGAGCCCTGTGAATATTAATTAGTGAATTTCCTTTGTTTATTATCTCTGCTGCGTAATCCTTAAACCATTTTTTTGTAGGATCACAGACATAATGATTATCATAACTGATACGTAATGTTTTACTTATTTCAGCGGCTACAACACCATCAAAAGATTCAGGGTTACCAAAGGAAAATGCAGTGAAATTAATATCATTATGCAATAATGCAGCTAAGATCATCCTGCTGTCATTACCACCGGTAAGGGTTAAAGAGATTCCTCTTGGTTTAAGATATTCTATATAACCAGAAATGATACCTGACCATAGTTCAGCCATATCATTTATATCAGTTATTTCGCCTTTAGCATCAGTATTTTCTATTAATTCCAATGGATTAAAATAATTCCCAACATGTAACTCCTGACCATTCAAATTAAGCTTCATATGAGTAGCAGGGATACTAAAATAAAGATCCTCAAATAAGGTATAACCATTGATAAAGTGCTCCATTATGGCAAATAGAGCAGTAGTCTCTTTATTAATCGAAATAAATCTTAATTTGCTTATTCCTTCAATATCTGAAGATATAATTATTTTACCATTAAGATCACTATAGAAAAATTTACTAAATGAATGCTGATCATTATAAATATGAATTGCATCCCTTTCAAATACAATAATGTTAAAACTACCTTTTATTTTGTCTATAAAGTTTAGACCATACTTTTCATATAAAATAGTTATAAGATCATTTTGAGGATATTTTTTATAATCTTCGTAAACTCCAAACCTTGGAATAATAAATCCATCTATATAAATATAAACAGGGTTTGACTCGCCAAACATAATAAATTGTGAAGTATCTCCATAAAATAAAAATCCTTTAACCTTTTTTATTGGATCTCCTATGCTTTCTCCTTTTCCTTGTATGTTTGTGAGAATCCACATCCCTAAATATTTTTCCTTAAAAGTTTAAAAAATAAACGTTTATAATTCATTGGTTTTAGCAATACTCTTAATGGATTGCGGTAATATCCAAATAAATAATCAATATATTTATCAAAGTAATATTCCTTCCAACTTAATAGATGCCTGGCAATAAAACATTTATTTGCCATCTTCAATTCCCTTAATTTTCTATCTGACCATTTAAAATAATCTCTATTACTTAATTTTAAATAATTCCCTTTTAATTCTATTGTTTCAATCCCTGTTTTTAATTTAAGCATACCTCCTGCATACTCGATAACTGGAATAAATGAGAATTTCGTTTTTTTTCTTAAAGCTCTTAACTCCGAATTCCAAAAGTCGTCTCCGTAAGTAAGGCCTCCAAGTCCATAAAAAATATACTTCCCTTTATATAACTCAAACGGTTGTGCAGAATGTGAGTGATGACCCATAATAATGTCCGCACCTGCATCAATTAATTCTCTTGAAATTTCCATTTGGTTTACAGTAGGATAATGTGAATAATCTACTCCCCAATGGATACTAAAGATTACTATGTCTGCATAATTACGTATTCTATCTATTTCATTTATTACCTTATCTATCTGGAAAATATTTAAAAATAATCCTTCATTTGCTTTATAATCTGGATGTGTTGATTGGTCAACATATGCTAAAAAAGCTATTCTAACACCCCCTTTTATTACTAACACCGGCTCAATATGTCTTTCATCACATCCTGCACCAGTATGTAAAATTCCAATCGAATCAAGTATGTCAATTGTTGATTTTAATCCTGTCTTATCATAATCAAAAATATGATTATTGGCTAAGGATAAACAACAAATATTAAATTTTTGAAGCATTTTTTTTAATACTTCAGGCGAACAAGAAATATGTAACTTGTCGTTTTCAATAAAACCAATTCCATCTCCTGCCGGTGACTCCAGATTAGCAAATATTAGATCATCTGCTTGAAGGCATTCCTGAATAGTGGAAAATCTGGTCTCATTTTTATCAGCATCTTCACTTATGAGACCATTAAGCGCAATATCTCCAATCAGTTTTATTCTCACTTAAATAAGAATCTAAATTGTGCTTTTTAGGACATGTGATATGTGATTTTTTGCAACAGAAATACTTGCACCACAAAACATAAAAACGATCGCCCTATGACTAATTTCATGGACTACCCCAGCGATACCCATGATCAACAGAGCAAATATTAAACTAACTGAAACAGATAACATGTTTTTAATTTCCGGATCATTAATTTTTTTATAAAAATAGATAACCTTGAAAATCATCATGGCATAGATAGCCATAAAAAATGAAAATCCTATTAATCCGCTTCCACTAAACATAGTAGCATAATCAGTGTGCAATATCCTGGTTGTCTTAAAATATGATTTCCCATTAAACAATTCTGCTCCAAAAAGCTTATAAGAAATATTACCTTCCACAAATGCATTTAGAACAGTTTCCAATTCATTCAATCTAGCTTCCTCTTCTTTGGCTTGGCTAATATCAAATCTGCCTTCTTCCTGTCTGGCAGTAAATCTTTTAGTAAGGACGTCAAAGTATAATGGTGATAATAAATAAATTAAAGCAATGATACCAACCAATGATTTAATAAATTTTGTCCGGTAGGGAGTTAAATATGCATATGTTATATAACCCAAAATAAGACCTAAGAGTGCTGATCGTTTTACTCCTAGAAAAACGAAAATCATTCCACACAAAAAAATACTAAACAAGATTGTTCTTTTATTACCTGCGGGTTCATTTTTAAACAAAAGAGGAAACATCATAAGAATCAAAACCATACCTTTTGTTATGTTTACACGACCAGCTCCAAAAAAAATTGTTCCTCCTAAATAGTCCGATGTCCCTAATTTAAATATGTTTGAAATAAGCAGTGAAATAACATAAATGCCTAATACCCAAACCATAGCTTTTAAAAATAACTTAAACCTATCTGATGTATTAATGTAAAAATAACCAATAGGGAACATCATAGAAGCAATAAAATATTTCAAAAAGATACTTTGAGTATAAAATAAATCTGAAGAAAACAGGCTAATTATAAAATAGTAAACTAAGGAAATCATAATTAGATTATTAATAGAATTATTTCTGTAATAACCTTTAAAACAAATAAAAATAAAAATTAGAATTAATAAGGCCCTCACATATCCGGGACTTGCAAAACCTGGCACAAAGTAATTTTGTGTTGTGTCTGCTATTACATTAATAATTGGAATAGCAATGACAAAAGATAATTGTTGCCGGAAATTAAACATTAAAATATCCTACTAATTTAATGAACATTCTCAAAGGTGTGTCATAATATATTCTGCTCTCCCATTATACGAATGCTTTATAGTGACCTCATTTGCAATTTCAAAGGATAAATATTTTTGTGATAATAATCTTGATATATCTATGCATATTGTTTCAGGTATTGTTTCATAATAGTGTTTACCAGGTTCAAGCCATTCTTTTAAATAGCTAGAGCTGTCCGTTAATTGTAAAGTACCTGTGGATGGAATTGCAAAGAACATTGGATTAATAGCTTTCCCTCCATCATCTTGATGGATATTTACACATATTTTTGATTTGGATATTAATGCTGCATACTTTTCTAAAGAAAGACGACCTATAATTTTAACACCATTTGAGTTAAAAATTCGTCTTAATTCTTTATCAGGTTTACTCCCCGCAAATATGACTCTAAATCCTTTTTTTGCCAAATATGAAATGCGGATAAAACAATCTCTTCTCTTATTATAAAAAGGCCTTTGTATATTCCCAATTAACAGGACATCAATTTCTTTTTTTTTGTTATACCTAAAAATGGAATCATCAAATCCCAATGGTAGCCATTCTCCTCGCTTATGTAAGTGAATGTCATCTCCATCTTGAAAAAAAGTCTTGTCCATTAAATTTAATAAAGAAGCTTGGCCAGGCCATCTTTTAACAGTATCAATTGTCCACTGTATCTTTAATATATTGCTACTTTTTAATGCTGTATTGGCTTTTTCAGTTAGTTCATGTCCTTTGATAATAATTATTAAATCAAGTGAATTATAATTAGAATAATTAATTATTTCAATAATTTTTTTGTTAAATGTTTTTATATCATGAAGCCTAATTTTTTTTTTACTTAATCTTATTAAAATACCTTCCTGAAAATTTCTCGTTTCTGAACCGTAATAATAAGGGATCACAAAATGTTTTAAGTTTTTTAATCCTTCAATAATACCATATTGTGCTTCAGAAGAATATAGAACCGCTATATTCATAATTTTTTAAGATTATTTTTTATATTATTATGTACCGATTTTACTGCTTCCAAGAATGAATATCCATTATTTCTGTCTGGCTCCAAATATGCTCCTTCAGCCCACTCATTCCATGCATTAATGAAAAGAAGATCATTTTTAGATTTTTGAGCCTGGTTTAACAAATAATTTTCGAATTTATTAACTGTACCATTTACTAAAATTAGACCATTACTACCAAATCTCGGTGAATTATCCCAATCAGTGAAAGCCCCTAAGAACTTCTTTTTACCATGATAATTTTCATTTCGACTTAATATTTCTTTCCATATTTTATCATAATCTTTAATCCTATACCTATTTTTAATAAACCGTGGAAATCTTTTTAAGAATATTTGTTTGATACGATCCTTTCTAGTAAAGATTGTGTTCAATGTAAACATAGGTTCAAATTCAACAACAGCTTCAGAAAGTAAACAAGTGGGTTGTTTTTGATAACTAGTTAACATCTCTGCTATGAATATCCCATTTAAACTTTCAGCTTTTAAATATTCATCCCATATTTTTATCATTTGGTCGAAATATTTAAAAGATTCAGTCCTATAAATTAAAAACAATGGTTTCCCATTAATTTTAATATATCGTTGATCTTTAAAGAATGAAGTAAGATATCTGATGTGGTTCAACCAAGAAATTTCATTACCATATATTTGATCCATAAGTATTATTTTATTATTACCATCCCAAGCTCTTGTCCAAGGTTCATTTGCCCATGCTAGACAGAAAGGTATATTTACTCCTTTATTGTACAACATATTTTGCAGGGGCTTCTCCAAAAGCAATTTACCGTTAAACCAGTAATGATAAAAACAAAAACCATGAATGCCATATTTCCTAGCAAGATTTGCTTGATCTTTCATCACATTTACATCAGACAGATCATAATAAGAAAAAGGTACTCGAGGCTGATTGTGCCCCGGGTATAAAGGTTTTGTATTTTTTACTCTTTCCCATTCAGTGAAATTTTTACCCCACCACATATCATTTTCAGGTATGCAATGATATTGAGGAAGATAAAAGGCTATGAATTTAACTATTCCATCTTCAGTATTTAATGATTTCATATAATTGAAATAAATTAGATTTGAGTTTTCCTGGAGATAAACACTTATAATAATTTGCCACCCAAACTTTTTCTTCGATTCTTTTCAATATATAAAGTTGTTTCATGTTGGCCTCTTTGAAAATAAGATCCACCAAATCAAGGCCTCAAGCATTGAGACTTTGTTCTCCATGCTTATCAGAGTGGAACATTGCATAGACAATAAACTAACAACAAGGAATTCTTATTATTGATTCTTTGTTCAGGTTATCTCTATCGTTTAAACAAAAAAATGAATTGATCATATATTAATTTCTCTATTTTTAATAACTTTCTTGAATATTTCATAAGGAATCCTTTGACGAATGCCAGAACAACGTTTTTATCATCAGATCCATATTTTATCTGATTGTATTTCCTTGTTAAAAGTTCATTTTCCTTTGTTTCTGTATTATACTTACTTCTCTGTATATTAATAGCTTGCAAATATCCTATTTTCATTAATTTCTTATTACCACAAATCCCATGGTCATGTATACGATATGTTGCTAGTTTTAAATCAACAAATTTTACTATAGGTTTTAGCTTAAAAATATTCATCCAAAACTCCCAGTCTACATGGTTAGGTAAAGTCTCATTTAGAAATATTTGCTTATCTCTAAATAAACTAGACTTAATTAAAAAGCAATGAGGAGGTATGGATAGTTTTGTCTGCCAGTCAGATATTAATTCAAAAATGTGTTCAGATGATTTAAATCTTGGGGTAAGATATCTATTATGTTGTTTTAACAGATCGTATTCTGAAGAAGAAAAATAATCACAAATAGAAAGAGAATATTTCGGTGTATCAGCAAGAGATTTAATCTGGATTTCAAATTTTCTTGGATCGATCACATCGTCTGCGTCAAGAAGTTGAAGAAATTCACCTGACACAATCTTTAGAGCAACATTACGAGAAGCTGATGGGCCTGAATGACTAATTTTGATGTATTTAAATCTTGTATCTTTATTAACCCATTTTAGGGCAGCCTCCTCAGTATTATCTGAACTACCATCATTGATAATAAAACATTCCCATTTATCATAAGTTTGATTTAAAACGGATTGTAAGGCTTCTGGCAAATATCGTGCTTGATTATAACAAGGAACAATAACTGAAACTAATTCTTCTATTAATCCCATAATTAAATTGTTAGTATACTAAATGATATGATCAATTCTTATTGAATACTGTGAGTAAGAATTTAGCTGATTGAATAATTTGATTTTGTAACTTAGTTAAAGTTCTTTCATAATCTATTGATTGTTTTATATTCAAATCGGATATATTTTGTATATATCGATCCGACAAATCAAGATTTTCAAATAGAGTCAAAACTCTGTCAGAATTATTACCCATCCCTAACGCATAAAAATCTTTCCTGAAAATTATTGAGAACGCTGCCCCATGGAATGAAGTAGTAACAACAAATTCAGCATTATATAAAAATGATAGGAATTCGAGAGGACTAAGAGTTTGTTTATATCGTGCACTAAACTTTAACGGAGATACTTTTCCACAAACTTCAATTACTTTGTAACCGTACTGGTCAGCTATCTTTTGGGCTAATAAAATAGAATCCCTTGATTGAAGCAATTGATAAAGTAATACATATTTTACTTTTTCTTTACGTTTTGGCAAAAGAGTCTTCCATTGTTCTTCACTCAAAAGAAATACCGGATCAAGTACTAATTCTGGCTTTTTACCAGTAGCACTTTCAACTAAAGTCTGCAATTCTTTTTCACGTACAGAAATACGATCAAAGTTCATAAAGTGCCTTTTTAAAAATTCAGTGTCTTCTGGGGATTGAATTTCAATAACTCCCATACTTGCAGCGTAACTTATTTTAATCTTCGCATTAATACAAGAACCGAAGTAAATATCATTAAATCCCACAAATGATTTAAAATACTGCTTCCTCCAAATTTGATCACTCCCATATATAATTAAATCGTAATTTAACGCCGTCAAATTTTCTTTTTCTGTAATTTGAGGTTTAAATTGTAATCCCAAATAATTATGCATGAAATCGAGGCAACCTCTTCGGCGTTTATAAATCCTCCTAAATCCTATAATAAGCAGAATAATATGTTTTACTTTGGTTTTCCATGTTAAATAATTAAAATAAGGAATTGATCGATACATCTCATTGTGGTATTCAGGCCAATAGTCAATGAATTCCACTTCATGTTCATCTTTTTGTAAAAAAGTTTTCAGAGCAAAAGCCTGAAAGAGTGCACCATAATTATGGGATCTATGATATGTTATAATTCCTATTCTCATTTTTTCAACAAAATCTAAGATGCCTCATGTTAATAAATTTGCGCTATTATATATTATTTATGTTTATTGGAAATAAATGTATAATACTGATTTTGCGTCGTCTATATTAGATTGGTCGTTAACTAATTTTTTCAAAATGAATCATTGTCACCTTTTTTAATTTCAATCTCTAGCTCCAAAGATTGTGATATTCTTTTCATGAAACGCCTATATTTTACAAAGGCTCTATCTGAATTTTCATCAAGCCATAGAAAACAGTTTAGTGTTTTTTTTGATACATATTTTCTTAATCCTATTCCACCAAAGAATATAAGTAGGGTTCGATTTATGATTCTATCTGTTCTTTTCTTATCTACATATAAAACAAAGCATAATTTTCTTAACAATTTGACAATAAGTCGTGGTATGAATTTATAAGAGATTTCAATAAAAACACTACCTAGGTTTTGTTTTGGACCCTCTTGAAATTCTTTCCTATGTTCATGATTTTGTTTTGCTTTATTTAAGATATCAGATGGATTAGTGTTAAGGTCCTTTTTTAAATATACATTTAGTATACAACCATGCCACTTGTTGTAAATATCACGTTTAAAGATAGATGAGCGTCTTTTATATTGGAGATTATGGGGTGAGAGTGTAATTATCTTGCCTTCGTTATTTAAATAATCAATCTTGATCAATAAATCAGAAACAGAGCACTTGTAACAACTACTATTATTGTAAACTGCTCCACCTACTGTACCCGGTAAATCAATCAAGCCTTCGTATCCTGAGTAACCTTTATTTACACAATATTCTGATAATAAGCGCATGCTGCAGCCACATTCACAGGCTATCCAATTTTCCTCATCTGAAAAATTTTTCAAGCTTTTAGTAGATATAACTACTTCAGGACTATAATCATTTTGAAAATATAAGTTAGTTGAATAACCAACAATCTCAAATTTCATATCTTCTGTATTTAGATAATTGACCAAAACGCATAATTGATCCAATGTTTTAGGTTGTATCCAGTAATTAGCGATTCCACCTCTATGGATCCATGTTTTGTTCTTTAGAGATACATTTGTTTCAAACGGTATATCGTTTTTTTCTAAAATACTTGTATTTAAGACAATTGTCAACTTATTTGTTATTTAGTATATGATTGCAACTTACTTATTAAAAATGCTTTTATTGTTTTACGTTCTCCTTTAGTCAAACCAACTAAATAAATTATAACTCCATTTCCTGTAAATGATGATAATGTAATTATTAACAACCTTCCAAAGCTTACCTCCATAACTCTATATAATAAGAAAGGAACAATCAAGGAAAGGATTGTAACAATTGAAATTATAAAAATAATTTCTTCAATATATTTCCTAACAGACATTTTATGTAACAATCTCATAAACAATATCCTTGATGCCTGTGATGCAACAGAAATAAATATCGCTACATACATTGTTGTTTGTGGTGAATACCCGAGTTTAAGAAGAAAATACGAAATAGGAAGATTTAAAATAAGCAGTCCACCGGTTACAATTTGAAAAAACTTAATATTTCCCGTTGCGCTCACTGCTGTCATCAACGGATAACTTATAGATTCAATCATTGTTGTGATTATGACTAGCCTTGTAAACAGTATTGTGTATTCAGGAACATGATCAAGCCAGAAATTCAAAATATATGGCGTTTCAATGAGTATAGGAATAGCAAAGAACAGAACCAAATAATAACAAAATCTTGAAGAGCGGAAAACAAGTTTCATCATTCCCTGTTTATTACCAGATGAATATTGTTTCGTTATTTGAGGCCTTACAGCTTGATAAAAGTTTGTAACAAATTGATTGATTGCATTATTTACCTGAAAAGCAATAGCTCTTGCTGCATTAACAATAGGATTAAAAAAAACATTCAAAAGGATATTTATACCTTGATTCCTTATTACTCCAGCCAAAGCTCCAAAAAGTGACCAGCCACTGAAACTTAAAAGTTCCAAAAACATGTCTCTATCCCAAGTTAATAAAATTCTGCTTTCTTTAAATTTATACCTGCAATACGTTATATAGAAAATAGAGACAATTATGGTGACTAGGAATTGTAAAATTGCATATAATTTAAGTTTATCAAAATTAAAAACTACCAACAAATAAACGATAGAAAGCTTAAGGACAACCTGCAGAACACTGATATAGGCATAAATATTCATGCGCTCCCTAGCAATAATGATAGAATTATATGGTATAACAAATAAATGAATAATAAAAGAAAAAACTGAAAACTGGTATACCCATTTTGCAGAACCCAGCCTGTTTTCAGGAATAACCATTTGAGTTTTAAGAAACCATAAACCGACTGTTTCCGCTAATAATAATACCATCAATGAAAAGCCTAAATAGCATAAAACAGTTAGGTTGAAATATTTGTTAAGCTGGTCCAGGTTATCTCTTCCAAGTTCATAAGCAAAAAAACGCATAGAAGATGAAGTCATGGTTCCAGTAAAAAAAGACAACATAGATATAATGCCCCCAACAACATTATTAATACCATAATCCTCTGCTCCAAGAGTCCTTAGCACAATACGCACTGTAAATAAACTGATCCCAGTGATTATAAGCATTCTGCTATAAAGGAAAAAGGTGTTTTTTGCTATTCTTTTGTTTTCAGAAGAAATCATGGATTATTAAATCAGTAAACCTTACGATCTTAACAATGGGTGCAAAATCTAGTAACTAAAATTAAATAACTAAATAAAGCTTAAATAAATAACGTGTTAGTTTATGTAATAACGCTGTTTTTGAACCAAAATAATAAACAATCGATGAGATTTTATATTTAAAACTTAATTTAAATTTACTTAGCTCCATAAATGCATTTTCAGCAATTTCTTTATTAAATGAACGGTATCCATAAAAGAGATCATGACGGAGTTTTCTAATAATTAGCCCTTTTTCAAGCTCCTTATTATCATAAGCATATTTATGTAAGAAATATTCTGCAATAGAAAATCCTTTTTTGACAAAATCATAATGCTTATTATAATCACTAAAATGGCATGCACTATTATTTAAAATTCGATATGTAGAAGTCACTTCAGGTAAAACAGCAATTTTTGAAGTGGCGGCTATATATAACCATAAAGGAGTATCTCCTACTACAAACGTAGTCATTCCACCTTTTTCGAAATTTTTCAATATCGATTTATCAAATACAACCGTTGCTGTTGCAATTGAAGACATATCTAAAATATAATCTTCGAATTTGATTTCTTTTTTATACTTTCTTCTATTAAAATTACTTCTAAGATATTTCTGTTTTTTTTGTGAGTATTTTCTATATTTGGTACAAATCATTGAATAATCAGGATTCTTTTCCAAGAAATCAACTTGTTTTTGTAATTTATAAGAGTCAGTCCAATAATCATCACCCTCACAATTAGCTATATATTTACCCTGAGCTCTTGGATATACATATTCAAATATTGGTTTAATTCCTTTTGAGAATTGGTTTTCTTTTTGTATAATAGTAATAATAAATTCAGGGTATTTATCTGCATATTCTCGAATAATTCTGTCAGTGCCATCAGTTGATGCATCATCATGGATAATTATTTCAACTGGGAATAACGTTTTTTGTTTTAAAAATCCTTCTATACAATCACGGATATAATTAACATGATTATAAGTAATGCAACAAATACTAACAAGCGGTTTGTTGAGTTTCATAATATTTCAAAAAAGAGAAGAATTTTATTAAACTTTACCCAGCAAAATACCCAATTATGCCAATAAGCTTCATTAATACCATTTGAATCTAGCTTTTTCATAATAGGTTTTTTACAATTTATTTTCAAAATATCTTTAAAATTTGGGAATATTAAACATGGATCATCCTTTAATTAGATTAAGAATTCGATTAATACTAAGTAGGTCCAAATCGGGGTAAATTGGCAAACAGATTACTTTTTCAGAAATTTTTTTTGCAATAGGTAAATTTTCATTATTAGCTGAAGGTAAATTCCTGTAAGTTGGAAAATCACTTATTAAGGGATAAAAATATCTTCTGCAAAATATATTATTGTTTCTTAAATGGTAATATAGTTCATCCCTGCTTTTACCATACTGCTTTTCATCAACAAAGATTGGGAAATAGCTAAAATTGTAGTTGCTAATACAATCATCTACTCGCAAGCAATCAACACCCTCAATTTGACTGAGATCATTTTTATAAATTTCAGCAATATTTCTTCTTTTTTCGATATTTTTTCTATGATATTTCAATTGTAAAATCCCCAATGCTGCCTGCATTTCATTCATTTTTGAGTTTATCCCAGGCAATACCACATTCGTTTCTCCTGCGAAACCAAAGTTTTTAAGGAAATCAATCTTTTGTTTAGTCTGCTCTTCATGGCACACAATTGCTCCCCCTTCCATAGTCGTATAGGATTTTGTAGCATGGAAACTTAATGTGGAAAGGTCACCATAATTAAGTAAAGAAATTCCATTAAAATGAACTCCAAAAGCATGTGCGGCATCATATATAATTTTTAATTCGTATTTATCAGCTATTTTTTGTATTTCATCAATTCTACAGGGATTACCATAAATATGCACCGGAAGTATAGCTTTTGTCTGAGGTGTTATTGCTGCTTCTATTTTACCAGTATCAAGAGTAAAGTAATCCGGTTCTATATCAACAAACACAGGTTTTATATTATTCCACCATAAAGAATTGGTTGTTGCCACAAAACTAAAAGGAGTTGTAATCACTTCACCTGTTATCTTTAATACTTTTAAAGCTGTTACCAGGGCAAGGGTCCCATTTGCAAACAAAGAAATATATTTTACTCCGAGATAATCTGCAAGCTCCTTTTCGAACTGTCGATGAAATGGTCCGCTATTAGTAAGGATCTTACTTTGCCATATCTGTTTAAGATATTCGATGAACTCTTCCAGAGGAGGTAACGAAGGTTGTGTTACATATATTTTTTTATTGTCTGACATTATTTTTTTTGAAGGTTTTTGTTAGAACTATTCCTCTTAATTCAAGATAAGGTTGAAATTTAAATAATTCACCTATCCCCAGAACCATAAGAATTCCTAGTATTACCTGGACTATTAGTTTTACAAAATAATCAGCATGGAGAAATCTTCCTGATAAAAACACTGATATACCCATTAATAAAGCCAATAAAAATCCGGGTAAAATATCAATTACCTGCTCTTTCATTGGGTACTTAATTAATCTTCCCGAATAAAAACTATTAAGATAATAAGCAATAATTGAGTTTAACCACATCCCAAGTATCATGATCTTAATACCCCAGATTATACCAATAATTATTGTCGGGATTGCGAGAATTTTTTTTATAATTTCAAGATTTAGAAAGAGGTCTGAACGACCTCTAACATTTAGCATATTGAGATTGAGTGCGTGCAGTGGGTACATTGCTCCAACAAAACATAGAAGCTGTAAATATATGATTGACGGCCTCCATTTTTCACCTATTAAGGTAATAACCATTGGTTCAGACACTGCAGCCATTCCTGCCATCATCACAAATGCTATAAACATAGTGTTTTTGATAAGTTTCTTATATCCTGCTTTTAACTTTACCGGATCATCCTGAAGCTGTGATAAAACAGGATAACTAACACGTGAAATGATCCCATTTACATTTGCTGAGGGTAAATTTTTAAACTGATCTGCCCTCGTATAATAACCAAGTTCCTGTGCTGAGAAATATTTTCCAATAACCAGATAATAAATATTTCTATATATTGTATCTAACAAACCACTGGCAAGAAGTTTGGATCCAAATGAAAATAACTCCCTGAATGACTTCTTACTAAAAATCAACACAGGATGCCATTTATTCAATAGCCACAGTAATAAAGAATTCATTCCTCTCTGACTTAGTGTCTTTGCCACAAGACTCCACACACCAAATCCCATGAATGCCATTGAAATACCTACTATTCCAGAGAAAAATATTGATATTACAGAAATTTTGGTCTGTAGTTTAAAATCTATACGTCTTGTCAGTATAGTTCTTTGGATTATAGTCAGAGCATCTATTATCAATACAGTCCCTAAAACCCGAACCAATACTTTAAGCTGTGGTTCATTAAAAAATGTGCTGATAGTCGGAGCTCCAAAAAAAAGAATTGCAAAAAAAAATATCCCTGCAATTATATTGAAAAAGAACACTGTAGATAAATCATTATCTGTACAAGCCTTTTTTCTTATAAGAGCCTGACTGAAACCACTATTTATAAAAGACTCTGAAACTGAAATAAATATTGCAATCATTCCTATGAGCCCAAATTCTTTGGGTGTCAGTAATCTTGCCAAGATAATACCTATGATGAAGATCAGAATCTGATTGGCAAAACTATCAATGAAACTCCAAAAAAAACCTGTTATTGTTTTTTGTTTTAAAGTTGCCTCAGTCATTAATAATTAACAATCATAAATATTTACAGGATCAAGGACATAGAAATAAATTCATTCTTTCCACTATCAAATTCTTTGTTAAAACCAAAATTTTCGTAAAACGTGATGGCAGATTCATTGGCAATGTATACTTGTAAATCGATTTTAGAAAATCCTTTGCTAATTGCATAATGAATTACTTTTTTTAAAAGAGTGCTGGCAATACCTTTTTTACGATGGGATTTTATGACAGAGAAAGAGGAAATATATACCGTCTTATTATCCGGATCATTGAAATAACCTGCAACAATACCAACCATCTGTTCTTCATCAAAAGCACAAAAATGTAGTGCATAATTACATAACTTACATGAATAATCTTTTATATTTACTCTTGAAGACAAAGTTGGCAAAAGACTCTTATCCAAGGCCATTAAATAATCATAAATAGTCTCTTCAGTTAATTTTTGAATTCTATATTCAATCAAGTGACTTAATTTTGGAGTTTTACTAAATTATTATGCAAAATATAATCAAGAAATTCTTTGTAGTTATCAATATCACTAAATTTATATAAGATTATTCCTATAACATTCTGTGAACCAAGGTATTTTTCTACTATATCCCCTTTTGAATAATAAATAAGACTTGTAACTTCGTTGCTTTTAAATCTCTCTGGAATATCTGGTTTGATAAATATCCCTTTTTTATTGCTGTGCAGGATAAGCTGTGCATAAAAAGTACTTGTTTTTATAGAATATTTGAAATCAATCTGATAATCCAGTGCCGCATTTACATTTGCGGCAGCCAGATTAAAACCTGAGGCTAATTCAGCCAGTTCAGGCATTAAATTACCTCCGTTCCTTGGTCCTATTTCAAGAAAATAAATCTTATTCTTTGGATTAATTATGACCTCTATATTTAAACCCCCGGTAATAAATTTTATTTTTGAAAGAAGTGAAATAATATTTGATCTGATTTCAGCCATTATTTCTCTGTGAAACATTCCCGGTAAAGTTGTTGATAGGGGAGCACATTTATTTACTTTGCTGAAATACTGATCTCCTAATAATAGAAACTTTAATTCTCCATTATAATAAAATCCTTCCCCGTGGATATGAGGTCCTTTTACTTTTATTTCTTTTTCAAGAATGATCTCATTTTTCCGAGAAAACTTTAATGCATCATGATATGCATTATTAATCATACTTTGAGAATCTACCCTCGTGACTCCTTTACTGCCACTTGAATCGACAGGTTTCACAAAAACAGGATAATTAATTGAATTATAATAAGCTTCCGTATCCTTTAAATTACTGAATACTTTGAATTCCGGTACATTGAAATTATTATCTAGTAAGAATTTCCTGAATAGTCCCTTATCTGTCAATTTTGTGACTGCCTCAAAGCTATTTCCGGGTAAACCCATTTTTTCTGAGACATAAGCGGCTGCCGGAGCCGCAATATCAGATCCATAAGCTAAAATGCCATCTATCTTTTCTTTCTTTGATACTGTCAGAATTTCATCCAGATAAGTAGTACTGATATTATAATATTTATCTGCAAACTTGTGTCCGGGATTCGAAGGTTTATTATCACAGGTAATGACAAAATGTCCCTGATCCTTTGCATATTTGATTACAGGAATTTGAAAATGACTACCAGCAAGAATTAATATTTTCTTACTTTCTAACTTCAAAAATATATGTATTTATTAATCTTTAACTTTCCCAAATCTATTCGGGGACTCCAGAAAGTAAAGCCAACTATGCTAACTGTTTTCCTTTTTTCACTTCTACTCATCTTCAGTATAATACCCTTTCGATGAATCAGCGTAGCCATATTTACCATATTGGTTATAATAATTGTAACCGTAATTATAACCATAACCCAATGAATAGCCATATCTCAACCCGTAACCATAATATCCTGATATACTTATGTCATTAACAACTATTCCAAGGCTCTTAATACTATTATTTTTATACAGTTCATCAATCAATTCAAGAGTGTTTTTTGAAGAATATCTCTGTCTTACAACGAAAAGGTAGAAATCAGTAAAAGAAGATATTAAAAGTGCATCGGTTACTATCGCTACTGGCGGTGTATCAATAATTATATAATCAAATTCAATTTTGGCTTTTTCAATAAATTCCTTCATCTTATCTGATTCAATAAGTTCAGCAGGATTTGGAGGAACAGGTCCGGCAGGTGCATACCATAGATTATCCAGGCTGGTTTTAATTACTATATCTTTAAATTCTTCTTCATCTATTAATAAGTTACTAACCCCTTTTTCGTTATTTATTCCGAAAATTTTATGGATCCTTGGTTTACGTAAATCAAGCCCGACAAGCAGGACTTTTTTATCTGACATAGCAATTATTGCAGCCAGATTGGCTGATACAAATGTTTTCCCTTCCGCGGTTATTGTCGAACTTACTGATATTACAGGACATTCAGTGTCTTTAAGAAAATACTTGAGATTGGTACGTACTGAACGGAATGATTCAGAAAGAGTTGACCCCGGATTTCTAACCACAGGCATTTCTGTTTTTTGACTATTATGACTTATAAATCCCAGCACAGGGGCTGATGTCTTTCTTTCAATATCTTTCTTGTCTATTACCTTATTGTTAAAAAAGTCAATTATTATTATGCAAATTAAAGGTATCACCATACCAAGGATAACGGCAATCATAATGTTTCTGCTCTCTCTTGGTCTTATCCTCGCGCTATTGAACCAGCCTGCATTATCAATAATCCTGTTATCTGACACATTTGAGGCTTTTGCAATACCAGCTTCCGCTCTTTTTTCAAGAAGAAAAGTATAAACGGTATTATTAATATCAAATTTTCTCTGAATATTAATCATTTGTCTTTCAGTAGAAGGCAATTTTTTTATTTCACTTTCAATATTATTTAGCCTCCTATCTGCATCTTTAATAGAATTTTCTAAATTTTGAAGTCCGCTGAATATATTTTCTCTTAATGCACTTCTTGCTTTGGAGATATTTTCTTCAAGTATTCTAAGAGGTTCCGCTGATTCATAAAGATTCATTGAGAGTTGTCTTTTCTGTTTCTGAAGTGAGGCCAACTCATCAACCATACCAATAAGAAGTTGGTCTGTTACTCCCATTACAGAAGGAGCAATGATATCCTCATTTTCATTTCTGGATTCAATATAATCTTTAAGATAGTCATAATAATTTTTCTGCATTAATAATCCTGTCCTTTCGTTATCAATTTGCTCAAGTCTGTCTTGTATTATTGATCCCTCCCGACTTATATCAATTAATTTATTTACAAGTCTGAAATTCTCCAGATGGTTTTCTGCAATCTGAAGGGAATCAGATATAGTACCCAGCTGCGCTTCAATAAATTCTATTGTATTTGCAGCTGTTTGATTTTTATATTCCAAACCAAAGTCAAGATAGACATCCATCAAGGTATTGAGATAATCAGCCTCCTGCTCGGGTACATACCCTGTAGTTGAAAGGGTTACAAGTGAAGCATTCTCTTCAAAAGGAGTTATTGATAATTTGTTTCGATAATTATTGGCAAGAAGAACAGGACTAGTAAAATAGAAATAATACTTATTTGAATTATCAGAATTGTATACATATTCCACTCTGTTTCTGATATTGATTGTGAAATCAAATCCTGATTTATTAAACCTTTCACCAAAATGTAATTCTTCTTCAATATCCCTGTTACCGTTAATCTCAATTATGTAAGTACTGTCTGAAATTAACTTAATATTAATTCTCCGCCCTAAGGTCTGTTTTTCGAGAGAATCATAGCTTACAATAAAGGGGCATGATTTATAACTCCTTGTCTCTGCAATACCTCTTCTTCCAACTGATGTGTAAACAACATAAAACTCTGGAAGTTTTTCCATTACCCTATAATTAAGGCTATAAGATTTGAGTATCCCTATCTCATTTTTCACATTTTGCTGGTTTCCATAAGATCCTGACCTGGAAAATATATCGGCTATCCCTGAGCCCAAACCTCCAAGTTGATCATCTTTAATTAAAAGAGTTGAAGAGACACTATAAACATCCTCAGACCATCTGTTTATACCATAAGCAATACTGATCGATATAAACAATGCTATAGTAAACCAGTACCAATTACTAATAAACAGGGAAATGTATTTCCGAAAATCAATACCTTCATCTTCATTTAAACTTAGGTTGGTTTGTTGTGAATATGAACTATAATCCTGAGAGGTATTCATTGTAGTTAGAAATTTAGATTACAAAAATAAAAGACTAATAGGAAAAGATATATAGTATATAAAATACCACTTAAAAGCTATAAATTAAAATTATAAATAGAATTCACTGTTAAAATATGAGCCTCATCAAACTTAAATAAATATTGAAGAAACAAAGGCTTCTTTATCAGCGTTTAAATTCCAAATTCACCTGAATCAAGCCACTTCATTTCGATTAGCGACCAGAAATCAAGGGCAAGACAGTTGAGGATATAATCATAAGGAAGCCAGCCGTAACCATCATCGCCCCAGTCTGTGCCCCATGAGTTACGAATAAGCAGTGCCCCATTTGTGACTGTATCACATAAGGTGTTCCGTATCCTTTTGTTGTCGTCATAACCCATGGCAACAACAGCATGTCCCCATTGTGCCGACTCACCCTTGCAGGGATAAGGAATATCCCCGGACTGTTCCGAGTCCTCAAATGACTGAAAACCCCAGAAACCAAACATAGACGGGATGCCTGCCTCAAGATATTTTTTCACTGAGGCCAGAATATCAGTTACGGGTAAATCAAGTCCCTGCGGGTCATGACAAAAATATTTAAGCGACTGGTAATTATCAGCAAGTGCATAGACAAAACTTCCCGGTTCGATATCAAATTTATCAATATCATAAGGCCAGTATTTCTCTGCAGGAACTCCGCACATAACAAGTGCCCCCATAGTATCCCTCAGCCAGGCACCCGTATCTCCGCTTACCTGCATCATATTCCTTGTGGCTTTGTAAAGGAAAAGACGTGAGGCTTCGATATGCTTACCAAAAGCCCGTCTCTCAAAATATTCCACTATGCCGGCCCCGGCATGGGCAGTGCAAGATCCAAGATTGAGCTGATCTTCGACTGGAGAACACCATTGCCTGAGATCAACAAGAGGTGGCATTGTATGTTTCTTCGCAGTAAGTCCGAGTCTTTTGTTAAAAACCTTTATCTCGTCATGACCTGTGGTATAATCCCTCAGGTCGGGCAAAGGAGAGAGCCAACCCGTACCAACAGGATGCTCCATGCCCCGGAGATTTATTTTTTTATTCAGTATTGTGCTTGTCATAGCTTAGAAATATACGGTAGGGGCCCGCCTTCGCTTAAGCTTCGGCGGGTAAGACAGGGTATATTCATTTTGTTACTGGTTTGAAAAAAGTGGAATTATTTCTTTTAGCCTTGTTCCTTCGCTATCTGAAATGATCTCAAACAACTGAAAGATTTTTTCAGAACTCTCCTGTGATACTTCAGACCCTCCGAAACCCTGTGCAGCATAAGCACTCTTTGACAACATAGAGGCAATTGATTCAAACAGTTCCGGATATTCCGACTCGGTACTGACGCCATAAGAATTTAGAGCACTGTTTGTAAAAGCCATCTTCAGATCAGTTGCCCCAATCCCCGGTTTTATAACAAGATACTGGGGGTTTTCAAGATCAGGCAGATAAACAACACTGGTCTTCACCGTATTGTCTTTTTCCGCCTGATATTCCACCAGGAGGTAAGGCTTTAAAGTATAATAACGCAATCCTGTCTCCTTTCCCAGACCGGGATCTGAATAGAATTTAACTGAAGCACAGCCTGAAAAAGCCATCAGGCCTGTGAAAACAACAGCAATAAAACTGATGTTCCTGATCTTTATCAAATTTCCCATTTTTATACGAGCTAAAATAACACTGCAGCAATTAAAAATTAATACTGATATCTACAGACAGTAAATACTAAAGCTAATTTAGGAAAAAAATATAAAACAAGAATCCTTTTTTAATTTTTCGATAAATAATTAAAAGTTGTCTGACTATTCTTTGAGTATGGGTTTTTTCTCTTTAATTAGCTCCAAAATAATTGATAAGCAGAAGAGTCATTGTTATTGCTGAGGAGACCGTTGAAATAATAAACGAGATGGTTGGCAGGTTAAGATTAAATATTTTTTTTGATTCAGGTTCCACAATTACCACATCATTAGGAAGAAGGAAATAGGCTTCACTGGAAAGTATGTTCTTGTCCTGCAGGTTAAGAGTGAATGTTTTTGTACCTCCTTCAAAAGGGCGGACCACAAGCAATTTGTCGCGGCGCCCATAGTCATTTATTCCTCCTGCACGTCCCACCGCCTCAAGAACAGTGAGGTAATTATTATAATTAATAAATGTCCCCGGAGTTCTAACTTCACCTATAACAGTGAATTTGAAACTCAACAGCTTACATTCAACAGTGGTATTATTAAAAAGTTTATCAGCTGTTCTCTGGATAATAAATCTCGCTTCCTCGAGAGTGAGCCCGGCTACATTGATATTTCCAAGAACCGGTAATAAGATGTTGCCTTCAGTGTTTACATCATATCCATATAAATATTGACCTGCTTCACTCTGAGTATATGTTCCACTAGTACGGTCTGAAGGAGAAAGAAAATCATTTATAGTACCATCAGGAGTCATTGCTTTTATGGTTATATAAAGCACATCCCGGTGCTGTATCTTATAATCAGGTATTTCCATTAGAAATGTTTCAATACCTCCGGTCTCAGGAAGATTATTCAGATAGGCCAGTTTCTCCTGTGATGTACAGGCTGCAAGCAATACAATTATTATTATAAATAGATTCCTATGAATTTTCATGATCAGTTTTTATAGAAAAAGTTATAAATCAAAAAGAATCAAGAGTGATAAAACTACATGAATATATTTGACAAAAGTAGTAAGAAAAGCAATTTAAAATCTGACTAATTAATTTTGGAATAATCTTGAAAAAAGACATGCTTTCGCCCCGTCACTCACATACTGGCAGCATGGGCGACAAAGGCTTATATTCCTGTATTTCATTGCTTTATATGGCAACTGGGAACAGGAACCCTTTTTATTTTGTTGTCAGTTCTTCTCCCTTACAATCCCATAAGGGAAGCAGTTCTGACGGATTCATATCAAGCAGGTAGCGTTCTGCCTCTGAGGTGTTGAGAACGATATAGCTCACTTTTCTTCCAACCATCTCCTCTGCCTGCATCACTTTCCGGGCCAGATATTCACGGTCTATCTCTTCCCCAACCAGGATCAGTTCAATCAGTTGACTGTCCTTCCCCATGGCGAAATCGCCTGTGAGATAGACACTATTAAGATTCCCGAGCCGGTGTATTACCTTATTTATAACACGGTCGATACCCGTCTCCTTAAGTATTATACTATGAATGTCACAATACAGGGGATGATCCCTGTTAGCCTGAAAGATCTTCTTATTGCCCTCCCACAGCGAATTCAGCAGGCCGGCTTCCTCGAACCTGTTCAGCTCAATGCGTATGGCATTTGATGATTCCCCGAACTCTGTTTCCAGCCCCCGTAAATGAGCTCTGGTACTGCCATTCAGAAAAAATTTCTTAAGCAATTTGATTCTCGTCTCTGATGTAATTAGACTGCTGAGCATTCATTCAGGTAAATGAGTAACAAACTTACCCGTTCTTTTAGAAATAACAAAATAATTCTGTTGCTTTATTTCAATATCCCGGTTACATTTTTTCTCATCAGTTCCAATTACATTTAGCAATTAGTATTATATTTGTATAAATTGCCTGCTTCGGTGTTGCTGAAGCAACATAATTATTTATTCTGTGGTCATATCCTGAAAAATAAGGTATTATGAAAAAAC
>JAAZCB010000570.1 GCA_012513545.1 Clostridiaceae bacterium | reverse complement strand
TTATCTTTACATACTATACTGCCAAAGAAGATAATTATGTGTTGGATATGCAACAATATTCCATTTTAATTCCGAAAACGCCCTTCTTCACCAAAAAATGCAGGCTGTACTACTTTCGGGTATTACTCCCATTTTAACTGAAATAATTAACGAAGGTATTTCACAGGGTTTATCCCGGACAAAGTATCCTTATGAAACAATGAAAATGATTGTTGCCTATATTACCTCTGTTGTAGATACTCATGATGAGCGTGAAGAAGAAGCCCAAAAAAAGAAAATTTCAGCTCTTATTTACAATGCAGAAAGACTTCTTGGAATTGAAGAAGGTTCTTTTATTAATATAGTAAAAATGTACAGAATAAATTAAGAGGAGGATGCTTGTTTGCTGAGCCGTATGATCTGGAATGATATTAAAACATCAAGAGACAATATAGATCTAAGAGCAGAATCTGTTATGAACTTTATGAAACAGTATAAAGTATAAAATTTGTTTTATTTATTTGTGCTGGTGTAGTATAATATAAAAATATTTTTGTATTGAGAGGAATTAGATGAGAATTATTCAGAAGCTGTGCCTGCTTTTCATTGCATCATTGCTTATTACAAGCTGTGCGACACTGCCGAAAGAGCAAAACGGAAAGGGCATATTATCAGTGTATATTGATTCAGATATTACAAAGTCTGATTATTACTATGTACATTACAGGTTTTATTATGATGATGATAAATTTTTTATTGTTGATCCTGCCTTAAATAAGGGTTTTGCGTTAAATCTTGATCCGGGTAATTATATGATTAAGAAAATACAAGCTGTATATAATTCTTCCGGTAATAAAGCAAATGCAGCAGATGTTTATATTCCCTTTGTGATTAAGGCTGATACAATTACAATATTAAACAAAAAACTTAAAGTTTGGTTTGATGAGAAGAATGGAAAACTGCTTCAATACTGGAATACCAAAGATATAAGCAAAGATGAAATTGAGGCACATAAAAAAGAAATAGCCGGTATGAAAAACGGCAGTATCTGGTCTAAGTTTAATTAATATTTCATTGCTGCAAAAAAAGACTGTCCTGTTGAAGAGTCGTGAATAGTACTCCATTCGGACAGTCTTTTACATAATAGAACCAGTCTTTAGAAGGCTGATTCTTATTATTTTTTTAAATTAGTTTTAAATCCTGTAAAGCTTTAATATTTCCCTCTGCCGCGATGTCGGGAGTGCCCGATGCGTACATTTCGTCTATGCGGGAGCGGTAAAAATCACGTACCTTATGACGAACCAGTTTCATGGTTGAATTAATTAAGCCGTCTGCCTCATCGAAGGGTTTTGCAATAAGGGCAAAGGAAGACGGGGACCATTGTGACGGAATGTAGGAATAGTCCGGGTGATTGCGGAAAGAGGTTATGTCTTTGCGGATTAACTCCAGAATAGCGTGGGCTTCCTGAGCCCCGTTTAAGTCTGCTTTTACAGCGTCTGCATTAATAGTTATAAGCGCTGTGGTAAATTTATTCTGTTCGTTAAAAGCCATAACCTGATTAACGTACTTTGATGTGTTGATAACAGCTTCTTCTATGGTTTCTGGACTGTATTTTTCGCCGTCTGCTGCAATAAGGAGCGCCTTTTCACGGCCTGTTACTACGAGGAATCCGTCTTCATCAATATAGCCCAAGTCTCCTGACCACAATCTTCCGTCAATGATGGTCTCTGCAGTAGCTTCGGGGTTTTTATAGTAGCCCTTCATGACAGAATCGCCCTTAGTAACAATTTGTCCGATTTCCCTAACCCTGCATTCAGTGTCTTTATCTTTCATGATTTTAACTTCGAGTGTCGGAATAATAACTCCGGATGTACCGAATTTGTGCCGTGCTTCTGAGTTGGAGCAGATAATAGGCGCATTTTCTGTTAATCCGTAACCCTGATAGACCGGAACTCCGATGGCATTAAAAAATTCCTGCTGCTTAATTTCCAGAAGTGCGCCGCCGCCTATACAGAATTTAATATTGGTGCCGAAAATTTTTCTGAGCTTTGGAAATACCAGGGCATTTGCAATTGCCCAGGGAAGATAGTTTTTAAGTCTGACAGAAAAAGGCGTTTTATGGAAACCGTTTCCCGCCCGGGCAATGCCCGCCTGTAAGCCGCGCTCAAAGATGCCGTTAATAAAGGCTCCTTTTGAAGCAACCCCCTGGATCATTTTCTTCATGAAGTTTCCTGAAAGCGCCGGAACTGTCAGAAGAAAATCAGGATTTACCTCTAAAAGGTTTTGAGGAAGATTTCTCATTGCAGCTAAGGGACCTCCGCGCGCATCGACAAAGTACATGGCAAGACCGCGGTAGAGGAAGATGTATGAACCGACTGTATGTGCAAAAGAGTGATCAAGCGGGAGCATT
>JAAZCB010000569.1 GCA_012513545.1 Clostridiaceae bacterium | reverse complement strand
TTATGTCTTTTGTCTTTCTGAAATTTTGTATAATAGTCAAATAAACCTCCTGAAATGTAGGTTTGCTTATTAACTACAAGCGAGCGCCCAGGTGCATATTCACTTAAGGCTATATCAATACTTCTCTCCGGACTTTCCTTTACAATCCCATTTAAATCCTCTATCCAAAAATGTACAATGTTTCTTGGAAAACTATAGTTGGGTATCATTCCTTCTGAAAACAAAACATCCATAAGTCTATATGAATTTGACCTGGTATCATCAGAACTTATTGGGGGCGTATAAATGAACGGTGCGTCTTCAACTTTTTTTGCAATTTGAATCATACTTTTCTCAAATTCGTCTACATAATCATTCCAATCAAACGATGAAAACGGTATTAAAATATGTTCTCTTTCACCGCTTAACGGAACATTCCCCTTAACCCATTGAATAAACAATTGATAATTCAAGCTTTCGTCTATATCAAAAAAGTCGATAGTATTAATTTCATCAAATCCTATATAACCTGTTCTTAAGTACTCCTGCAATAATATCAAGTTTATATGTCTCTTAACCAATTTTCTGTTCATAGCATCAATCCAAGGAATTCTTGGATTGCCTGAAATAATTTCACTTGGATTCTTAAAATACCAAGCATCATGAGGACCAGCCTCAGTATAGGTTACAATTGAAGATACTGCTGCCCCAGCACGACCTGCACGCCCAGACCTCTGCTGATAATTTTCGCGCATTGGCGGAACATTCCTCAAACCAACACTTGTTAATGAACCAATATCAATACCCACCTCCATTGTTGTTGTACAACTTAATACATCTATTGGCTCATCGTCTTCATCAATCGTAATATTTCTAAAAGCAAGCTCATACTTCTCTGTTGTTACCCATACATCTTTTCTTGTATCTTTATAAGATAATTGTGCCGTATGTTCTTCTGTAGTAATATTCCTTATCTTATCACCCGAAAGTGCTTCTAATACTGGTGCTCTCCATAATGAATATCTTTTCAGATGCTCCTCATCTATTACATGAATATAATCCTTACTTCCGCCATAAATACAATGGTCCCATAATGTATATGTAGATACTCCGGCACAACGGTAACATTTATACCAATTAGAATATTCAGCAGTCTTCAACTGTAGTCTGGTACCTAAAATATATCTTCTATTATGATTTCTTCCCGGGGACTGTAAAATTTGTGTCATTCCATCGAATTTATCCAGCAATATTCTCATTTTGGCTTCATCGATACCATGCTCGGCTAATATTGTGGTAATAAATTCAGGAAATTTGGAAATCTCATCTATTCCAAAACCACCTCTTTCATAAGCCAATATGCTATCCCGTATATCATCTCCCATTTCCGGAAACACAGCAATTTTCCTAACTATCAAATACTGCAACCATGTATTATATATATCTCTTATATCCTTTTCGTCAATACCGGTCAGGAGCTCTACTTTTTCAAGTATCTCACGCTCAAGGTCTTCACCCGCCTCTCCGGATTCTGCCAAAACCACTTGCCCTAGCCCTAAATTATTAAAAGATCTATAACTGTCACTAATATTTTTTAGTAATAACTGATAGAACATTTCTGGGGGATTTCCAATGTTAGCACACATTCTTCGGAATTTTAGTTTTGGGCTGGAGGCATAAAATTCTTCATACTTTTTCAGATGACTTTTAAACATTTCTTTCTCTTGTCCATAGAAAAAACCTAAGTGATTGTCGTAAACCACTTTTAAGAAAGCATAATAAAGCAAATCCAGAGTGCTTTCGCCTTCCCTGCTATCATCCAGTAGTTTTTGTGCTATAAAAATAGCTTGTCTGCCAGCATCACCATCAGATGCAATCGTCATATCTCTTGCAAGTGTGGCGGCCCTTTGTCGGCTATCAGAAAAGAGCAAAACCTTTTTGCCCTCATTATTCAAATTCTTATCTTTACTTACCTGTGATTCAAACTGCTCTTTTACTATATTAGCGAACGGTTCGTTACCCCTGGTTATAAATGGAGTTATTTTATTATGGTCTCTGCCACAGTTCGGACAAGTCCCAAATGAATATGCATTGTTCTCTTTGCTATAGTTACTTGATATCAATACTTTTAAATATTCTTCTTTTCCTCTAGGCAACTCTCTAAAGAGTAATCCGGATTTTGAATCTATATATCCCACTTCAGAATTATCTCTTGCTTTTCCCCTTGACTTATTCAGTTTAAAGATATCCTTCCTATTTTCAGGCATAACCCATATATGCATCTCTTGTGGATCCGTCATAATCTGATTATGACGAGGCCACAGAAAATCAAATGATTCCGTGTTACGCACATCATTATCTATAAAAGCCCTCAAATACAATGTTCCACATTTTCTGTCCATCACAAGTTCAAACATTCTTCCACCACAGTGTGGACATGTCTCGATGTTTTCATCTGTTATACACCCGAGTTTTACACCCATACCGTTATGCCCTTCCGGACAATCCGGGTTGATACAAGCATATAAGCCGTTTAATCCTTTGAACATCATATGTACTTTTGAGCCAAGCAGCACTTTCCCTGTACTTGATTTAGCCATAGTTCCAAGTTGAAGTAATATTTCTAGTGCTTCCTCTGCAAGTATCTGAGGAACTTCGTTTTTAAATATATTTCTGGCTATTTCAGAAAATGCTTTAGCCTTTTCACTACATATGAGTATTAATTGAAGCATCACCTCATCTTTCGATAAATGATCAAACAACCATACTCTTACAGTTTCTGCATCCAGTGGTATATCGTCCCATCCATACTCATCAGCCAATTTTTCGAACTCTTTCTGCTGCATTTCAAAATCTCCTTGCAGATGTTCAAGCGACAATCCGGCATAGAATTTAGCCTTATCCATATTACCTTTGTGATTATGTTCAATAATCTCCGTTTTTTCACGCACTATTACAAACACATCCTTATCGGGATTTTTCCCAGTCAAAGCACATGCAAACTTCTTTATTTCTAAATTCATGTCAGATGGAACACTTGCACTAGTCAAAATACACTTTACCTTTGTTGAATCAATAGCCAATTTATCCATCAACCTTCGAATTAAAAGTGATACTTCTCCTCCAGATGCGCCCCTATACATGTGGGCTTCATCTATTACCAACAATAGTTTATTATCATCATCTGCGTTCAACCATTCTATTGTTTTGCTCCAAAATCCGTCCTCAATTGGCCTCATCAACATATATTCCAACATGCAATAGTTGGTTATCAATATGTCCGGACATATTTTCTGCATTTCTCCACGTGTATATAATTCTGCATCTTCTGGTTCTGTCACTTGTAGTCCTTTTGAAAGATTGTCAGCAAACTTTTCTAGATTTTTAGATGGGATTCTTCCTATTTTCACCAATTGTTTGTATACATCAGAATTGATATAATTCTTTCTTATCAAACTTGCTAATTGCTTATTTTTCTTCTCGTCATTCTTTCCTGCATAAGGCGTTCTACCTGTATACATTCCGAACCGGGCTCTTCTTGTAGCCCCGCTTCCACATAAAATATTATGAAAAGCATCATCTTTCCGTCCAATAATATTACGCATTCTACCAAGCTGGTCAGATACCAACGCATTCATTGGATATAAAACTAACGCCCTTATTCCTTCCTGTTTCCATGTTTGCCGATTGTTATGAGCCTCATAAATCAGATCAGTTAAAATTGGCCATAAGAAACATTCTGTTTTACCAGAACCGGTTCCCGTTGTTACAAGTATATTTTTTCCCGCATAATACTCTTCAATTGCAGTCACCTGATGCTGAAATGGAGTCCCAAATACACCTAGCTTAGCCTTTATAAGTTCTGATAGAATTGCCTTTCTATCATCATCAAGTTTTGTTTGTCTAAAACCTTCTGATACAACCTTATAATTCTTCGTTACCTCTATATAAGGCTCCTGGAATAATAGTTCTTTCTTTGTTAACAACCCTTCAGCAGCATCCATCAGTAAGTCATTTTCCGCTAGATACTGAGCTTTAATATAGTCGACTAATTTGTTTTTTAAATTGTCATGAGTTTTTCTTATACCAATTTCACTCATTTGTCCCCTCCAAATTTATTGGTAAATTATTTTGATTCCCAAGTCTGAGATAATATTTTCCACAATACTCCATAAAAATCCCGGCACAATCTTAGAGTATTTGTCACTATATGTTTTGTAAGGCCATGAACAACATCTTATTATTCTATCCTCATATTTTGGGATAGCTCCGCTAAACCGTAATATGTAATAATCCTCTTTTTTATTTGCCTGGAATTCTGCTGGTGTGTTATTTTTATAATTCAAGGCATACAGAATACGATAAATTTCTCTCTCTTCTATATACCAGGGATCAAGTTCTGCTATCAGCAATTCGTTATTATACCGCTTAACTAGCAGATAACCACCATTATATTCATTTGCTAATTTCAATATACTGATTTGTTGCGTTATATCATCAAGATTGGCTGGTTTCCAACACTTTGAATATGCACCTTTGCTTCCTGTTTCAAATTTTAAGTACTCTGATTTCAAATCTGTATTCTTCCAGGTAAATTCCGAATTCATTATTTGATAATAATCTTCACCTTTCACATCAACTATCTTTCTATGGACTTTATATTCTTTTATGTCACTTTCTTTTATCCATTGAGCTACACCTACCGAATAAGTTGTCTTACTAAACTGTCTTTCTCCTCGAACCAGAAATAATTCTTTACCATACTTAAAATACTGAGTTTTCAACGGAGACAACTTTCTGGAGTGTATTTGTGCAAGATTATATGTATAAAGTAATTCTTTTACAATATGCCCGGCTAATGCTCTTGCCTTTTCATCAACATTATCTGCTCTATCCGTTTCAAGCCAATCGTCTTTTATATCAAAACAGTTAAGATATGCTTCAAGAACTTTAGATAAATGAGTTTCAACATACATTATATCAGTATTAACATAATTCTCATTGCTCTTAATATCAGAATATGAATGACCATATACCAATGCTTTTGCCCATGCTGAACCTGCTGAATATATTAATCTTTGGTTATATTCACATTCTGTTTCATATGTATATCTGTAAACATTCATATCATCAGCTAGAACTTTTCTTAATTTATCTTTCATACAATCATCCTATGCATTCTATTAGTTTCCTCGGATACTTGCTCTCATTTGATTCAAATAGCTCGACAAGTTTTTCCTTTTCATTTTCTTTAATTAACCACTTCAATTCAGCTGTTAAAATCTTAAACAAAGCGTCCTCTTCTGTATTCTTTTTGCATGCTAAAAGTTCACATATTACATTTCCTCTTGTCAAT
Source organism: Clostridiaceae bacterium (assembly GCA_012513545.1). The sequence goes on along the minus strand of JAAZCB010000569.1, from coordinate 352 downwards.
ACATACGAATTGTCCATACCAATATATTCAAATATCTTCCTTGCAAGTTTATGCCCATCTTCTTTTCCCGTATATGCGCTACCAGCCAATAATTCATCTGTATCAGCATAAAGATAGCTATTAGATTGAATAGTTGTATATTTATCAGCAACTATTAATTGAATATAATTAAAATAATACATTTGTAAATGTGCTATATCTTCAACACTTTCAGCGGTAAATACAACCACTTTACCTCGAGAATCTCTTAAAACTGGAAGTATAATACCTTCATTCATTCTTCCAAAAACATCTTCCACAATTACAGTAGTTGTCTTTGCCATATCTATTGCAGCAGTCAACTCATTTGAAT
>JAAZCB010000568.1 GCA_012513545.1 Clostridiaceae bacterium | reverse complement strand
CCAAGGGAATTAAGGTATCATAAATGTTTAATTTTCCAGCTAATTGGAACAATGTTATCGCTAGGATCATGCCAGGGTAAAGCCTGATAATCAATATAGATAATTTAAATTCTTTGTATCCTCTGAATTTGAATCTGGAAAAACCATAAGCAGCTAAAGCAGCCAATATCACATCAATAATTGCGGCTCCACTTGAGACCAAGATACTATTTTTAAAGGCATTTAATGTTAATACATCCTTAAAAATCTTCACATAATTCATAACTGTGTATCGACTAGGAAGAATCCCACGATAAAATGGATCATTGGGATTTCGAAATGAATTCAACACCATCCATATAATAGGGGAAATCCAAAGTAGTGTTACAAATAACACAATAATATTTCTAAAAATATAATTAAACTGTTTCTTATTATCTTTCAATTTATGTTAGCCTTTATTTTCTTTATTTCTCATAAGAAAAAACGTAATAAATGATAATAATAGAGAGAATATCAATAAGATAATACCAACCACGCTTGCCTTATTCCAATTCAAACTCTGAAAGGCCAACCGATAAGTATAAGTTGCCAGTACTTCCGTAACTCTAATCGGCCCCCCCTGTGTGGCTATCCAAATCAAGTCAAAGTACGAAGCATTTACTACTATACTATACAGAGTGAACGTAAGCAAAACATTTTTTATATGTGGTAATGTAATGAATCTTATTTTTTGAAGATAATTTGCTCCATCAACCATAGCAGCACTATACAATTCTTTATCTATGGTCTGTAAATTAACTAATATCATAAGCATGTAAAATGGTGTAAATTGCCATATATTGATTATTATTATCGAAGGCAACGCAAAATTTACAGAACCCAATGGCATAAAGGTGCCTTGCCAACCAAGCCCCGATAGAATTTTTCCAATTGGAGAGATCAATGGATGACCCCATAATTGTGTCAATATTGCAACCACAGGTGGACTCACAACCCACGGAAGAAGGATCAAAGATCTACTTATACTCAGAACTGTGTTATTTATATTAGAATTTAACAATAAAGCTAATAATAAACCCAATCCCATATGACCAAGGACGCCAAATCCAGTAAAAACCATTGTTTGTTTTAAAGCAGTTTCAAAATTTGGATCACTAATTACATCTTTAAAATTATTAATACCGACAAATGTCGTTTCCTGAGTTCTACGGTTAAGTTTATGAAAACTTAAGTCAAAAAGCTTGTATGTGGGATAAATTGTCATCAAAGCAATCAATATAATAGCAGGCGCGATAAATAAATAGCCTTGATTTATTTTATTAATTTTGAACATTTCAGAAAAACTTAATGATCTCATGAGAATTAAGAATCTTTTAATTCCTGTAATTGCCTTGCGACAATTACAGGAATTAATACTTACTAATTATTTATTTCCAAACATCCCACCAATCTTCGGATTGCCAATCAGCTAAAACAAGATTCCAGTCTTTGGCTGCAGCATCAAGAGCTTCTTGTGGGGTCATAACACCTAAGTAAGCAGATTGTATATAGCTTCTTAAAACACCTTCTAGATTTGCATTATCCGGATAATTTGATAATGGCCAAATTTTATAATTTTCCAACATATATACAACTGTGGCATTTTCTTCATTTGCCATAAATTCAGAATCAGATAAAACTGCTTTATTGCCAGGTACAAAATCCCCCGCCATTGCCCAACGTTTCATCACTTCATCGGAAGTTAAATATTTCAAAAATTGCCAAGCTGCTTCAGGATTTTTGGTCTTCGACGCCATACCCAAGCCTGTACCCCCATTATTTGTACTCGATACGTTATGGCTAGGCATGGTTGCCAATGTGATATTGACCTCAGGTCTGGGTCCTCTGATAAAACCAAGCCACATTGATGCATCAATCCACATGGCTGCTTTATCTGCTGCTAATAAATCAACACAGGTATTATTAGAAGCACTAGTCGTTCCTGGTGGCACAACACCTGAATTAATTAGTTCTACCATGAAGCCCAATGCTTCGACGCCTTCGGGAGAATTGAATCCAGCCAGTCCTTCACTATTAATCATTTTTCCCCCAGCGGAAAACAAGAATGGATAATATTGTGCATCTGTCCCATGTGATTCAGCCGAACCAGAAATACAATAACCATATTCTCCATTTTCTTCATTAGTTAATTTTTCGGCTGTCGCAAAGAATTCCTCCCAAGTCCAATCGTTAGGAGGCAAATCAATTCCAGCTTTTTCGAACATATTCTTATTTAGGATGACTGAAACCGGAGAAACACGGTAAGGT
>JAAZCB010000567.1 GCA_012513545.1 Clostridiaceae bacterium | reverse complement strand
TCACCTTTTGTTGAATATCCCTCATCAAATATTTTGTGGACACTTATTTCTCTACTTATTGTGTTTTCAACGCAAAAAGTTACTATATTATCTTCATTGCATACAACTAATTCGACAAGTTTATTATCACTATCTCCTGCAGCTTCTATGGCATTATCCAAAAGTATTCCAAGAACTTCACAAAGTTCCGAGATTTTCATATTTACTTCACTTACCTCATCAGTATTTACAATTTTAAGCGTAACACCTTTCTCTTTGGCATATTCAAGTTTGGACATAATCAAACCCAAAATACCTGCACTTTTAATATTTAATGATGTAAGATTTGATAAAGAACTGATAGCACTTAAATCACTGCAAACCTCTGAAAAATATCTTTCCAGTTCATCCCATTTTTTTATTTTTATATAACCTCCCAATACTGCCAACATGTTGCTGTGATTATGTCTTATCCTTCGTAAATCATTCATGAGAACTTCCAATGACCTGTTGTAAAAAACCTGGTATTCCAATTCGTGGCTTTTTGATTCCAGTTTAAAAAAAGTATTGGTATTAATAATGCTAAAAATAAGGAAGACTATTATAAGAAGTACATTAATAATAAAATTAATACTGCTGAAAAATCTGCTGAAGTCCATAAAAAAAATGTTTGCCAAGGATATAATTATAAACGTAAAAACAATATAACTCAGATTGGTCCAATGGGTTTTAAATCTTATATCATGAGGAAGAGTAAAAATAAGTCTTAAATACTTAATTAAAAGAACAATAAGTATATTTACCGAGTCTATTATTAAATAGGCATATAACTGCATCAAAACACTTGACTTTAGAAATATGTAACCATACCCGCCTAAACTACTTACTGCAAATACAATCCCATTGCCTATCCCCAGGATAATATAATACATTCCCAGTGCAACTATACTTTTAATATAGCTAATTTTATAGAATACTTTTAAATGGATTACACCTGATAAAAAAGTGGCAATAGTCTTTACTACCATAGCAATATCCTTTGAGTAATCATATAATACAAAGTCTGAGAAATTTACAATAGTACCAAATACTATTGTAAAGCTCACTATGTATAAAACATTATCCTTTAATTTATATTTCCTATTATAAACAGCTTGAGTTAAAATGCTTGTAATCAAAGCATTGATCATGGCTACAAGTACATAATTGATTAAAATCATTATAAAAGTGTCCAATTTTTTCCCCCATCTTTTAACAGACATATTAAGAGGTGCTTATTATAAATGATATAATGCATCGTACCAATAGTATATTACCATTTTGTTGGCATTTCTTCAAGATAAACCTATTAAATACTTAAATCAATATTATTAATACTACATATGATTTGAACGGAGTAGGATTTACTGCTTAATGATTATTCATACAGTACAGTAGTAATAATTAAAAAATTGTGGGAAACACATAATTAATAAAGCTTCCCACAATCTTGACAAATCACTATATCACTACTCATTATATGAATAAACCATTTTAATAATAACCTGCTAAAAATCGAATTTTTCGCCAAAATAGCTATTCAATTCGTCAATTTTAACTCTAACCTGCTGCATTGAATCCCTGTCTCTTATAGTAACACTCTGGTCATTTAATGAATCAAAGTCAAAGGTTATACAATAAGGTGTTCCTATTTCATCCTGCCTTCTGTACCTCTTTCCAATACTTCCGGTCTCATCGTATTCACAGACATATTTCCTTGTAAGAGTTTCATATACCTTAAAAGCGTCATCCCCAAGCTTTTTGGATAGTGGAAGCACCGCTATTTTTACAGGTGCAATGGCTGGATTGAACCTAAGTACTACCCTTACATCCCCCTCGGCCACTTCTTCCTCATCATAGGCGTCACAAAGAAAGGCAAGAGTTACCCTGTCAGCTCCAAGTGAAGGTTCTATACAATAAGGAACATACTTCTCATTTGTATTGGGATCAAAATATGACAAGTCATCCTTTGAGTGCTCCATATGCTGCTTTAAGTCAAAGTCTGTCCTGTCGGCTATTCCCCAAAGCTCACCCCAACCAAAAGGAAACTTGAATTCTATATCTGTAGTTGCATTACTGTAATGGGAGAGTTCTTTTTCTCCATGATCACGCATTTTAAGACTTTCTTCCTTTATACCGAAATTTAAAAGCCAGTTATAACAAAAATCCTTCCAGTATTTAAACCATTCAAGGTCCTTTCCGGGTTCACAGAAGAATTCAAGTTCCATCTGTTCAAACTCCCTTGTCCTGAATGTAAAGTTGCCTGGGGTAATTTCGTTCCTGAAAGACTTTCCAATCTGGCCGATACCAAAAGGTATCTTTTTCCTGGAGGTCCTCTGAACATTCTTGAAGTTAACAAAAATACCCTGAGCCGTTTCCGGTCTGAGATATATTTCTGACTTTGAATCTTCTGTTACTCCCTGAAATGTTTTAAACATCAGGTTGAACTTTCTTATTTCAGTAAAGTTGCCGGATTGACAGTTTGGGCACTTTATATTGTTTTCTCTTACATATGTGATCAATTGCTCGTTTGACCATCCGTCTACTTTAGTATCTTTTTTATTCTCAATATTCCAGTCCTCTATCATTTTATCCGCTCTGTGACGTGTCTTGCAGTCCTTACAGTCAATAAGCGGATCACTGAAGCCACCGACATGACCTGATGCAACCCAAACCTGCGGATTCATAAGTATTGCACAGTCAACTCCCACATTATATGGATTCTCCTGTATAAACTTCCTCCACCATGCTTTTTTTACATTGTTTTTGAGTTCAACTCCTAAAGGGCCGTAATCCCAAGCATTAGCCAGACCTCCGTATATATCGGATCCAGGGTAAACAAACCCCCGGTTTTTTGCTAAAGCTACTATTTTTTCCATTGTCTTCTCAACTTCCATTGAAAAAGCCTCCTTATATAAAACTTCGCTGTTTATATATTATTCTTATATGTGTTTCACGATTTGTCAACTATATGTTTCTTACATATTTTTCTTCATAACTATTATACCTAATTATTCTGCCTTTAGCTTCAAAGCCTCGTCCAGTATTCTATGAGCAACCTCAACTTTTCTCATGACAGGCAATTGTATCATATCATCTTTTTTTAATATATTTACAATATTTGTGTCAGTCCCAAATCCCGCACCTTCAAGAGTTACATCATTTGCTACTATCATATCCATATTCTTTTTTATCAATTTGCTTTTAGCATTTTCCAAAAGATTATCGGTCTCTGCACTAAAACCTATTAAAATCCTGTCCCCCTTAACTTTACCGAGTTCTTTTGCAATATCAGGGTTTTTGACAAGACTAATAGTATGTTTTTCCTCAGACTTTTTTATTTTGCTTTCTGCAATACTTTCGCACCTGTAATCAGCTACAGCAGCTACCATAACCAGAATATCAAAGTCTTGGTAAGCTTTCATTACTTCATCATACATTTCATTTGCACTTGTAACATTAACCACCTGACAATCTTTATGTGGAACAATATTTACCGGCCCCGAAATGACCAATACCTTTGCTCCTCTTTTTAAGGCTGCATCAGCAATGGCATATCCCATTTTTCCGGACGAATGATTGGATATATATCTCACAGGGTCAATAGCCTCCCTGGTAGGCCCAGCGGTGACAAGAACCTTAAGCCCTTCCATATCCCTTTTTTCATTAAGAGTATCTCTTATCAAGTCTACAATATGTGAAGGGTCAGGAAGTCTGCCTTTTCCGGAAGTACCACACGCCATAATTCCTGAATCGGGTTCCATTAACAAGTATCCCAATCCTGTTAATTTGCTCAAATTTGCTTGAACAACAGGGTTATCATACATATTGTGATTCATTGCGGGCACAAACAGCAC
>JAAZCB010000566.1 GCA_012513545.1 Clostridiaceae bacterium | reverse complement strand
ATTCTTTCATCTATGCTTATCAGTCTGCTTTCCTGTTTTATAGGCTTATGGATATCTTATAGTGTTGGAATTTCTTCAGGTGCATCTATTGTTCTGTTTACAGCTTTCTTATACTTAACTGCTCAAATTGTAAAAAAAGTTATTACAGCAAGATCTAATCGACAAATACAAAACCAGGGAATCTCTTGAATCCCCTGGTTTTAAATTTTTTATAATAAACCGATAGATGAAAAATCTATATTTCCTTCACTATCAACAAGCTTGGCATCCGCATGAACATATTCGATCTTACCTACGAACATTTCATGCGAACCTGTAACAATTGAATCTATCACCTTACATTCAATATTGACCGGGCAATCATCCAGAATCGGGGCATTGACCTTTATTCCGTCACTCAGCTTTACATTCATTCTTGCGAGCTTATCTTCATCACGTTTGCTATGGCTCCCCAGATAATCAAAAGTCTCTTTGTATTCCTTTTCAGCGAGGTTAACAACAAAGCATCCCGTCTCCTTAATCATCTTATATGAATACCGCGAAGGAACGATTCCTACCATCACCATCGGTGGGTCATAACTGCAGTTGCAGCAGTAGGCAACAGCCAATACATTGTTTTCTCCGTTAAGCCCCCTACAGGATACCAGTACCTTAGGTGTCGGCTGAAGACACGACTTCATTGTTGCTTGTTTCTTTTCCATAATAATCCCCTCATTGAATTATATTTGTAAACCTTAATGCCCACCACAGCTATCAGAATGCTGATGCTCATGACATACACTATCGGTGGATTTTAGTTTACCCTCCAGGAACCTATTAACAGTTTCCTCTGCATTCCCTGCTGCTCCGGTTATTACTTGTATCCCCTTTTCATTGAATATCTCAATAGCACCGCCACCCATTCCGCCGGAAATAATTACATTCACACCCATATCATTCAGAAAATTGGGCAGAAAACCAGGCTTATGCCCTGGATTTTGAACAATCTTGCTGTCTGTAACCTTACCTTCCTGTACTGTAAAAATGTTAAATCCCTCACAGTGCCCAAAATGCTGAGCCACTGCTCTTCCTTCAATTGCAACTGCAATTTTCATAATTCACACGCTCCTTATATTAAAATTCAAAACAATTCCCTATCCTACTTTACTATTTAAAAGATTGCTTTCTTATGATTTCAAAACTCCTATAACAGAACAACCTGCCTTAACTTTATCTCCAGCTTTAATTTTAAGGTCTACTATCATTGGTACTATTATTTCAGTACATGAGCCAAACTTAATCATGCCGTAGCGCTGACCTTTTGAAATGCTGTCACCCTTGTCAACCCTGCATACTATCCGTCTTGCAATAAATCCGGTAATCTGATGAACAAGAACCTTTAGTGTTTCATTTTCAATCCCTACTGAATTCCTTTCATTCATTTCGGATGCATGACTTTTGAACGCCGGAAAATACTTGCCCGGACGATATTTAACATACGTTATAATGCCGTCAATCGGACTTCTGTTGATATGTACATTAAAAATTGATAAGAATATGGTTACCTTAAATGCCTTAGCGCCTATAAACTCAGTCTCATATACTTCCGAAACCAACATGACTCTTCCATCAGTTGGAGAAACAACTGCTGCCATATTATCTGGAATTTTTCTATTAGGATTTCTGAAGAAAAAGAGCACAAATAGTAGCAATATTAAGCTTAAAACAAAGACGGGCTTTAGCACAAAATAAAATGTAATGCTTAGAACTGCCAATACGAGAATGTAAGAAAAGCCTTCCTTTGCTATAGGAAAATTGTTTATTCCTTTACCCATACTCATTCCCCTTTTATTGCTTCGCTTAATAACACAAACAATTCCGGCATCTTTTTTTCTATATTAAGCGGTTTAAGGCTTTTATCCGTCCATCCATGCGAGGTTTCACCCGTTGCAACCAATATCATTCCATTTTTATTAAAGACTTCATACTGAAAAACCAATCTGACACAACTGAATTTTACAGGTTTTGTTTTAATAATGATTTCATCTTCATATCTTGCCGGACTCTTAAAGCTGCACTTTAAATCAGTAAGTGGCAAAAGTATTCCTTCTGCTTCGATTTTTGAATAATTCCTGCCAGCTTTCCTGAAAAAATCCGTCCTACCTGCTTCAAACCACTTAGGATAGTTTGAATGATGAATAATACCCATCTGATCTGTTTCACCATATCTTGCAATAAATTCGGTCTCCGATACAATCATCCGTTCACCTTCCAACATTAATTTTCTAAATTAATTTATAATTTCCAGATTAAAACACAATGTAAATTCTATCATCATTATGGGCATATGTCAAATACCCACCATGAACAAATTACGCTGATTTTTGTCTTCTATAACCTAAATTAAAGTTTAATTAATAATTTTTTTCATATAGATTCATATATCATGCCGCATTTTTCAGAGTCGTTATAAATTAAAACATCTTTTATAAAAATTATTTTTTAGTATAATGGTTAAGAAGTTGGTTTTTTATTGGGCATAGTCCAATTACCAGCATTGTACATAGAAATAATATATGAGACGAGAGGAGACTTTAAAATGAGCTTACCAAACAGCACAGGATTTTATGGGGAATATGGCGGTCGTTTCGTTCCAGAAAATCTTGTAAAGATACTAGATGAGGTAAAACAGGCATTTTTCAAATTCAAAGACGATGCAGAATTCCAGAAGGAGCTTGATTATTATTTCAAGTTTTTTGTCGGGAGACCCAGTCCATTATACTTTGCTGAAAGGCTGACCAGGCAAATTGGAGGAGCAAAGATTTATTTAAAAAGAGAAGACCTCAACCATATGGGTGCACATAAAATCAATAATACTATCGGACAGGTTCTTCTTGCTAAACGTCTTGGGAAGAAGCGGATTATTGCAGAAACAGGGGCGGGACAGCATGGAGTTGCTACTGCTACCGCATGTGCATTATTTGAAATGGAATGTGTTGTTTACATGGGGGAAGAAGACACACGAAGACAGGCGTTAAATGTTTTCAGAATGGAACTATTGGGTGCAAAGGTTGTTCCTGTAAAGACCGGCACAAGAACACTTAAAGATGCTGTTGACGAGGCATTAAATGACTTAATTAAAAACTATGAGAATACATATTATATGCTAGGCTCTGCTGTAGGACCTGATCCATATCCTGAAATGGTTAAATATTTCCAGTCTATCATCGGTACAGAGGTAAAGGAACAAATCATAGAGCTGGAAGGCAGGCTGCCAGACTATCTTGTTGCCTGTGTAGGTGGCGGCAGCAATGCAATCGGCTTGTTTGCTCCCTTCTATAATGATAATGATGTTAAAATGGTCGGAGTGGAACCTGCAGGCAAAGGTCTTGATACACCAGACCACGCTGCTACCATATCCCTTGGAAGCCCTGGAGTTATACACGGCTTCAAGTGCTATCTTCTCCAGGATGAAAAGGGAGAACCTCTTCCGGTACACTCAATTGCAGCAGGGCTGGATTACCCAGGTGTTGGGCCAGAGCATTCTTTTTACAAAGATAGCGGAAGAGCACAATATGTTACAGCTACTGATAAGGATGCTATAGATGCATTTCTTAAGCTTTCAAAGGTTGAAGCAATTATTCCGGCAATAGAAAGCTCACACGCTATATCCTATGGTATGAAGCTTGCAGGCGAACTTGACAAAGATAAAATTATTGTTATTAACCTATCAGGCAGGGGGGATAAGGACGTTGCAGAAATAGCAAACATTCTGGGCAGATAGTTCTCGAAATGCATTGGTTAAGACACTGTTCCAGCCAATGCATTTCCCATACATTATTCCATTCTTCCTCTTCTCCAGCAATTTCGTTTGCAAAATTTCTGGCCATTGGCATTCTGACATACTACCTTCTTCGACTGGCAGTCCGGACAAGTATATGTTCCGTTAATTATTTTTTCAAAGTTTTCATAGCTTTCCTTCCACTCCTTGTTGCAGTCAAGGCATCGGACAGGACAAATGTTACGGGTAAAATTGCCTCCCTCTATACGGATGGCTTTACCATTTATGATGCTGTCGGCAATTTTTTCTCTTCCGGTGTTTAGAATTCTCTGAAAGGTTTGTCTGGATACTTCCATTTTTTCAGCACACTCTTCCTGTTCCAGCTTTTCAACATCCTTTAAACGTATGGCTTCGACTTCTTCTATTCTCAAAACATTTTCTTCCATATCTTTTGTCATT
>JAAZCB010000565.1 GCA_012513545.1 Clostridiaceae bacterium | reverse complement strand
GCGAAGAGAAGATTGCCCTTGGTAAATCGCATAACAGCGGCAGCATGCCATACTGTAAAGTAACGCTCCGAAGACTCCACATTACTTTACAGTACAGCAAGCGGTGCCGCGGCACGTTGGCCAAAATTCTTAAACTGCCCCATTTCTGAAATATTATGGGCGCGGAAGACAAAGAAAGAAAAAGACATATGAAGAAAAATATCCTCATGTTTGGAATACTTTTGGCATCTTTAGGCTGTATTCAGCCAAATATATCTACACTACCGAATGGCACAGTGAAAATGCCATTCAATATGGAAGAATTTGACAAGCGGTTTGATTTAGCCGGCGATTTGGCCTTGGATGATATGGTTGCGTGGTGGACAACAGATTCAATAATGGCAGAAAAGCCAAACCAATTGGATTCTTTAGACAAAACGTGGTTTATATATGAGGAAAATGAAGTTCGATTCGCTTTTTATGGACGATATGATGATAAAAGCGGTCAATATATTCCGAAGTATTCTTTTTTCGCCGACAAAGACGGGAAAGTGAAAAGAATTTCGAATACAGTTGAGCAGAATGCAGTAAAATATGCTCAAGCGGTTACAACTGGAAAGTCAAAATTAAAACAGATAATGGATAGTCTTGATATTGATGTCAAATACAATCACTATGTAAAGAAAGACAATGACAATTCTTTTGAAATGTGGTTCTTTCCGGCAGGGGCAGGAAACTATTGTGCATACGGTTTAGATGTGCACATGCAAATAGATTCATCAAGAACGAGTGTTAAACAATATGAAATAGTTGGAAATGGATTAAGATATTTCGAATTCAAGGATAAACCATACAAAATAGAGCTTGATAATACTTTTGCTGTCATGCCGTCGGTTGGCAATTTGTTCTTTATGATCATGAATAGAAAATATTTCGAAAGAATTGTAATTGTAAATAAAGAATCAATAAGTTCAATGATTCATTCACCAAAGACAAAAGAATGGGTTTGGATTCATTCAGTTCGATAATAACAAGGAAGAAGACCGCGCCCGAAGAAGGTAGTCAGAAATGGGACAGTTTAAGAACTCTGCGCTTCGCTTGCCCTTCGGGTCGGCCAACAGCAAAAAGCCAAAATGCTTGCCGCAGGCGCAACACAAGCACTTCGGCTGTTTTGCAACACGTTGTTTGACATAGCCAGCCAGCCTCTTAATAGGAATGTGAAATGAATTATTGTATAAACCAAATTTTCACTAATAACAAAAACGAAAATAATATAATTTTACTATGAATAATATATTCGAAGATCAAATCCTTACAAGATTTATTGAATTTTACTATAGTAAAATCCTTAATTTGATCAACAATGTTGAAGAACCTGATATTTTGTCTATTCAAATCGGTGAATATTCCATTCAAAATTTGAAAGCTGTTAATTTATTAGTTAACAACCGGTTATATGCCCAAGCATTATCAGTAATAAGGGTCATTTCTGAATGTTTGATTTTACTTTCTGAATCTGTAAAAAATAATGCCTTATTCGAAACATACACAAAAAGAGAAACAAAACTGAAAACGGATTCTTTAAAAGATCGCCAAAGAAATTTTCAAAATGGAATTGGTAATTTTTCAGGAAAAGATTCCAACAGGCTTAATGAATTGCTAAATTTTTTAAAACAAACTGGAATGCCAGCACCGCTTGATGTAGAAAAAATTGCAAAGGACAACGATCTTACATTCTACTATGATAATTTTTATAAATTTTGCTCAAGTACAATACACTTATGTCCGCATACGTTAGCTAAGTTGTTAAAAGAGTTTGAAGATGAATATGCTGATATCCAACTATTAAAATACCCATTTTCAAATTATAAAATATTTACGATTTTTTCGGCAGCGCTCTGCACACTTGAAATTTTCAACATTATTAACATTAAATTTAAATTAGGTCTTGGAGAAGATATCAATTACCTCTTCGATCAAAATATTAACAATTTAATAACAATTAAAGAACAACTTGACGATAGCATTATTAAAGTTATTACATTACCCAAAAGGTAACACAACGGCTAGTTGTTAAGGATATTTGAAAGGAT
>JAAZCB010000564.1 GCA_012513545.1 Clostridiaceae bacterium | reverse complement strand
TTAGTGTATTTATCTTATAGCTTTATGCAATAACAGAATATCAAGCTGTATTATTTATCAATATCTTGAAATAATAATATCAGACTCATTGTCAGTCTTTCGCTATTTGCAAAGTTACTGAAAACAACGTCCTAAATAGCGAAAGTAACCAGCAAAATATGCTCTTAGTGATTAATGTAGAAGGCAAAGCCTTTGAAACGCTGCACTACTAAATGCTTACTTAATAATATTTTCATGAATGGAGGGAACGCAGTTTATCTGCTTGACACTATGAAAATAACCCGAGTAAAAATATGCAAATTTCTGGTACTTATTATAATATTCTCCAGCCTTCTTTACGGCTGCAACCGGAATAGCAATAGTCAGCAACCTCAGAATCAGCAGTTGCAAACCCAGAACGAAGGTGATAAAGTTCCAGATCAGTTAAAAAGTATTGAAAGCAGTATAGAAAAAATAATAAATGCTTTAAATGGCCCTGCTATAGAAATTGAGGAAGAAAAAGACAAGTTTAGCACACAAAACGATCAAAATGAAAAGGATGAAACACAGAATCAGGGTAAAGATTCAGAAAACAGCAAGGATACGCCAAAAAATGGGAAAGACCAGCAGCAGGAAGGAAAAGAAGGCGAAGATCAGGGCGATATGCAAAAAAGTGGCGAACAGGCACAAAAACCTGGTCCAGAACAAGCGCAAAAGCAACAGGATCCGTGGCAAAAAATAGACCCTATTATCAACAGTCTTCACTACCAGTGGAACAGCTATAAGCCAATGGCTGTAAAAATGAATGCTGGTAAGGATTTGACAGAAGGTTTCAGTACAGCCCTTAACAGCCTAACCAATACAATTATTGGCAAGAACAAGACCAATACTTTAATGGCTGCAAGTTATCTTTACACCTACATTCCGGATTTCTTTATGCTTTATAAGACCCCAAACTCTCCCGAAATAAAACGTATTAGGCATTATACAAGAAATGCAATGCTTAACGGCATAACGGGCAACTGGACCCAGGCAGAAGGCGATTTGACAAATTTAAAGTCAACTTGGTCCATATACAAGAACATTCTTGGCAGAGATCAGAAAGAAAGCTCTAATAAGCTTGAGTATTCAATTGATGAACTGGAAAAAGTAATAAAGGAAAGAAACCAACCACTCACAGATATAAAAGGCCGGGTAGCATTGGCAAATATTCAGGCTCTTGAAAAAGAAACAGAAGAAAATCAGGGTAAAAGCAAGGGTGGAAGTCAATCCGGAGGAAATGAGGAATCAGGTAACAAATCCGGTAATCAAAATTCCTGACAACAAAAACAATTACAATCAGCGCCAAGTCAGAGGCAGTCTTCTTCACAAAAGTAAACTGTCACTGGCTTGCACCTTTTCACTAAAGTATTCTTTAATCTAACATAATTATGGTTTATAGCAGATATTAAAGATGCTAATATTTATATGATTAAAGACCTTTGCTCTTTAAATTTTAGCTCTTTCTAAACATAAGCAATATAGTATATAATATAGCTATTAATCAGAAAGGAAAGTATAATGAAGGTATTGGGATTAGTAGCCGAACATAACCCTTTTCATAATGGTCATTTATATCACATTGAACAATCAAGGAATATATGTAATGCAGAATACGTTATAAGCATAATGAGCGGGAATTTTATTCAGCGTGGTGAACCTGCTATTGTAAACAAATGGGCTAGAGCGAAAATGGCCTTGTTATCAGGGGTTGACCTTGTAATAGAACTCCCTTTGCCCTACGCAATTGCAAGCGCAGAATTCTTTGCTTACGGCGCAGTAAAAATAATGAACGATATTGAAATCGTTGACTGTATTTGTTTTGGAAGTGAAAAGGGAAACCTTACTGAGCTTGATAAAATTGCAGAAATACTTTCGGATGAGCCTGAGCAATACAAGGAGTTTCTGAGAGCTGAACTGGATAAAGGTCAATCTTATCCCGTCTCAAGAGAAATTGCGCTTAAAAAATACCTTAAAGTAAATAAAATATTGCCCGACAGCTATGAAGATATAATATCTTCATCAAATAATATTTTGGGTATAGAATATCTTAAAGCCTTAAGGAAGCTTAAAAGTCCGATATCACCTTATACTATCAAAAGAGTAGGAAATTTATACAATACCGAGTTCCTTACCGGCATCGTTTCAAGTGCGACTTCGATAAGAAAGTATATTATGGAATATCAGTCCAACTTTAAGGAAAACTTAATATGCGATGCCCTGCCCGAGACGAGCCTTAATATTCTGAAAGAAGAGTTCTCCCATGGTCGTGGACCCGTTTTTGCCGAAAACTATGAAAGTATAATTCTTGCCTTGCTAAGAAGAATGGATGAAAGTTCCATAAAGGCCTTTCCTTATGTATCAGAAGGCCTTGAAAACAGGATAAAAAAGTCAGCTTTAAATTCAGGCACATACAAGGAACTGGTTGATAATATCAGTACATCAAGATATACCAGAACTAGAATACAACGAATCTTAACAAGCATACTTACCGGCTTAACATCAAGTGATACAGATATGTTCAATCTGAATAACGGTCCTCAGTATGCCCGGGTTTTAGGATTTAATGATAAAGGAAGATATCTGCTGTCAAAAATTAAAAAAGTATCAGCCATTCCTTTAGTCCTTAAGACTGCAAATTTTATTAACTCCCGAAACCCTCTTTTAAGAAGAATGCTGGAAATTGAATCAAAAGCTACGGATGTTTATGTGCTTTCGTACAGCAATCCTGAACATAAAAGAGCCGGACAGGAATTTACACAAAATGTTATAAGAGTTAACACTCAAAACATATAGTTGCAAAGCTTATATTTCAAGAAGCCCTTCCCTGAACTTCATTTGATAGTTCATACAATATTCGTCTCTACCTGTCAAGGCCTCAGCTGCATATATAAGAGACATAAGCTTTTTGTCCAGGGGATCAAGAATAGGCGCATCAACTCCGGATACCATAGCCGCGACGATAAACGCTTGATTCATTAGATTTCGTGCTGGAATTCCAAAAGAAATATTGCTGATTCCACATGCAATCCGAACCTTTGGAAATTCAGTCTTTAAAACCTTTATTGAATCCATCGCCACAGCCCCATGCTGAGCACCTGTACCAACCGGTCTTATTAGCGGGTCGAGATAAATATCCTCTAAATTTATACCTTCTTTTGCAAGGTTCTCTACCAGTCTTCCG
>JAAZCB010000563.1 GCA_012513545.1 Clostridiaceae bacterium | reverse complement strand
TTTTAACTTGTCTTCTTCAACTATAAGCTTTACTTTAGCAACTGAATCTTTAGTTCCATCAACTTTACCTTCGATTTCTTTTTCGCCGGCAGCTGAAGTGTCAACAGTTGTAGGCCAAGCAACAGCTAATTCTTCTGTAGTATCGTCTTCGTAAGTTACTTTAACTTTTTCAGGGAATGAAGGAGTTCCGCCTATAGCTACTCTTACATCCTCCAAGCTAGCAACTTCTTTAACTTTCTTAAATACATACCTCTTTGTTAATGCAAGAGTTTTGTCGATTTTGTTCAATTCAACAAGTTTTTCAGCAACAGTCTGTTCGCTGCCCTTGTATTTAGCAAACATTGCACCACTTGAGATACCTACAAGTGCATCTCTGATGATACCAGCATCAGTATTGAATGTTGCACCCTGAGCTTCTGTTAATCCGCCTACTTCTTTAAGATATAAAGCAGCTGAATTATATTCGAAGTCTCCATCATAACCTAACTGTTGAAGGATCAATGAGCTGTAAGCTTTACCGTTAAGGTCAGCTGCTGGTTTGAAAGTTCCATCAGGATAACCTTTAACGAATCCCTTGTTAACTGCATATGCAACCTGTTTTTGAGCCCAGTCTGCAATGTCAGCTGCATCACTGAAATTAGCAAGTTTAGCTTTAGCATCTTCAAAAGATAAAGCCAAAGCATCTTCTTCTTGACCGAACAATCTGAGAAGCATAACTACACCAGTTTGTCTATCAAGTTTTCCTTCCAAATTTGGAACATAGCTATTTGGATCTGTACCTTTATACAGCCCAAGGTCATACAAATCTCTTGCTTCTTTTTCATAGCTGAATGATTCAGCAGCAAATGCAGGCACCATAAGAGTTGCGATCATTGCAATAACAACCAGTGCTGCAATCATTTTTTTGAGATTTTTCATACTCTCAAATCCTCCTCGTTTTGTTTTTTTAGGAAACAGGCTTTAAATAAGAAGTCAGGTTACGCCTTATCCCTTTGTGTCTTAACCTGACCTGTTTTTAATTTAGTTCAAGACCGGCACAATTAACCTATCTTGAATTCAAACTAATTATACCATCGGCATTTTAACGAGTCAACAATTTGAATTTAAGTGTAAAGAAATTGTAATAGAATTGAAACAAACCCTATGAAAATACTCTAAGCCTGTTATTACATCTTTTATTAATTATTTAGTATATTTATATAGAAGAAACACCGAATGTTTGTATGATCTTACCAGAATAGTAGTATATTAAGATATAAATAAAAGCCGGATTGTCACCGGCTTTTATTACACTTAAGGCAAAACTATCTGTTAGAAAGGTTTCTCTCTGCCATTTCGATTGCTTTCTTAACTATATTTCCGCAATCTCTAGAGCTGACTGAACCCCAGCCTTCACTAGCAACAGTGTTATACACGCCCAGTTCCCTTGCTATTTCAGCTTTCAGTTCTTCAGACATAATCCCTTTATTTCTACTCATAGAAATGCCTCCTTTTGTACAGGCTCAAAAAGACCTGTATCAAAATTTGCGTGCAATAATATTATCCTCAGATTTAATAATAAAATATGTTGAAATATTTTCTTATTAAAATTTATTTTACTAAAGTTAACCTTTTTCTGTTATGTTAATATACTGTATTACGAAGGTTTAATTGGTATTTATTGTGTCAGGCTCATAGAACCTTATAAATATAGCTTTTCTATAGCCCATCAATCCAAACCGGATACCTGTTAAATCTTATAAAAAATTTAAACAAGGTGATTTTTATGCCATATCCTGCGAGAGAATTACTTGCACGCTTGATTAAATGCGAAGCTGGCGGTGAAGGATTAAACGGAATGAGAGCAGTAGCAACTGTTGTTATGAACAGGGTACACGTTTCTTATGGAGAATATTTAAGAATAGGTCAGGGAGACCTTCGTCGAGTCGTTACACAACCAAGGCAATTTACATGCCTGATGGGGGAGGTTTATGGGCAGGTAAATCCTCAAACAATTTGGTCAACTCCACCTGAGCAAATTCATTACGATGTAGCAGACTGGGCCCTTGCTGGTAATAAATTGCCCGGAATAGGAGAGTGTCTTTGGTATTATAATCCATTCAAACCGACATGTTCTTCGATTTTCCCATCATCAGGCACAGGGAGATTCATAACGAGAATAAACCAACACTGTTTTTATGTTCCTACCGAGCTTTATGCTGAGACTTAACTGATAAAATATTAATATTGCAATGTATGCTTAAGAAACAATCTAACATCTAAACTAACAAAACTATTATTTAAAGGAGGCTTCATAAATGCAAAATTGTTACGGCCTGTTTTATCCAGGCTTTGAGAGACCAAACCAACAACCTCTACAATCACCATATTTTGAGAATGATGCTATGCCGGTATCACCAATTTCCCCTTCAATACAAACACCAACAGGATATCCGTCAGGACCTATTTATTCTCAGTTCCCAGTACCATCTTCATTTCCTGTGTCTCAGCAGTCGATGGTACAGAATGGAAATGATCCTGCAGCTGACACAGTTATGAGTATAGAATATACACAAGGATATCTTAGAACACAAATCGGAAGAAAGGTAAAAGTTGAATTTCTTATAGGAACCAGCATGCTTGTTGACAGAGAGGGAACACTTGTTGACGTTGGCACGAGCTACATTATAATTCAGGAAACAGAGACTGACGATTTACTGCTTTGCGATATGTATTCAATAAAATTCGTAAGGTTTTATTATTAAATTAAATTTAAAGCTCTGATTATGTACCATTTCTCGAAGCTTTTTATTTAATTACTTATTATTCAAATTTGTTACTTGTTTTTATTCATAAGAAGAACAAAGACAAGGCATAAATTCCTTGTCCTTGCCCTTCTTATATTTTAAAATTTCTGCTATTTAAATTAATCTATATACTGATTGCAGCCTATTAAATTCTATAAGGCTTTGATGGCTTTGATATTTCCGATAAAGCCTTTGATGCTTCTGAATCATATCTCATATCTGTAGCTATATCACCAATGGCAACAATACCTACAATCTGGTTGTTTTCTACAACCGGAAGCCTTCTTATTTGCTGCTTTGACATTATTTCTGATGCTTCATCCACATCCATGTCAGGACTAACTGTTGTCACCATTGATGTCATTACATCCTGGGCTTTTGTACTTTGTGGATTCTTGCCATGTGCTACATTTCTTACAACAATGTCTCTATCTGTTATTATGCCAACTACTTGAGTCTGATCATAAACAGGAATTGAACCAACATTATGTTTCTGCATCAACTGAGCCGTCTCTACCACAGTATTATTAGGATTAACATATGCAACACTCTTTGTCATTATATCTCTTACTTTCAAGTTTATCATCCCCTTATTCAAATATTGATTATATTCTTTCCTTAATAAAAATAATTTATCTATGTAATGTTAATTAATAATTGTAATTAGTGCTAATAATGATCATACCAGCAAAAACTTAATAAGTAATATTTGCCTATTACAATATTTTTATAAATGTTCATATAGTTTTTTATGAATGTTATAATAAATATAAATTTATTTTTCGAAATAGCTCCAAGGCATTTTAAGTAATAATAAGACCATATAAAGGATTGATATAATTGCATAAAGCACATAATTTTTTATTGCATCTAATTATAATTCTTTTTCTAACAGCTTTTTTTACACAAGTATTTGACAGGTATATTTCATTAGGAAATATATTCACGAATAAGGATGACCTACGTGTGTATTTAAGTCTGGTTAACAGCCAGATAAATGCAGTCTCTGCCGAGCCTTCAAATAAGGTTTATTTAAAAGTAGAAGTGAAAAACAAAAATGGATTGGAGTTGCCTGGAATTAAAGTACTCTTATCAATAGATAATAATAATGGGTCCATATATCCTCAAAATTCAATTACTGATAAATCAGGTGAATGTATTGCAGTCTATACTCCGCCATACTACTACTCGCCATCCTATAAAAATGAGCCTTTTGCCAATATAACAGTAAAAGTCGCTGCAACGGAAGTGTCTAACTCACTCAAAATAAAGCTCCTTCCTGTCCCGGTTGTTTTAATACATGGATATCAACAGAATTCTGACATTTTTGATAACATGCGTGAGTATCTTGAACAAAAAGGCTTTATATGTTCAGCTATAGATTATGACTCCTCCTTAGGCATAAGTTACGCTGCAAACAAGCTTGAAGATTTTCTGGGCAAACAAAAAGAGTTATTTTTACAGCAAGGTTTTCTTGTAAAACGATTTACCTTAATTACTCATAGTATGGGAGGACTGGTTGCAAGGTACTACACCTCAAGTGAATCATATATTAAAAATGAGGATGTAAATAAAATAATTTTTCTGTCTGTTCCCCACAAAGGGTCCTATCTCGCTTCAATTGGAGAAAATTACTTTAATGATAAATCCATGGAGGATCTAATTCCTGAAAGCAAAATCTTTACAACCTCATTTTCAAATATGATTAATAAAGGACTAAACAGCTCAATTCAAGTAGGAAATATACTGAGTCAGTATGATGAGGTGGTAACAGCTGAAAGTGGCAGTCTTGAAGAATGGTCTTTAGAAACAGAAATATTTAATCTGGGTGAAAACAATTTTACTGTAGATAACATTCTTAGCGGAAGTA
>JAAZCB010000562.1 GCA_012513545.1 Clostridiaceae bacterium | reverse complement strand
TCACCTTTTTTTCTGCCGTCAGGAGTTGAGCCTGTTTTCTTGCCGTACACGACATTTGAAGTTATGGTCAGGATGGACAATGTATGTTTGGCATTTCTATAAGTATTGCACAATTTCAGATCCCTGATAAAATCCTTTACTATATCGACAACTATACTGTCAACCCTGTCATCATCATTGCCAAACTGAGGGTAATCACCCTTAACTTCGAAGTCAACGATTAACCCTCTTTCATCACGTATCGCTTTGACATAAGTGTACTTAATTGCACTCAGTGAATCGGCAAGAACTGAAAGTCCTGCGATTCCAAAGGCCATAAGCCTTTCTACTTCTGTATCGTGGAGAGCCATCATAAGGC
This sequence comes from Clostridiaceae bacterium, assembly GCA_012513545.1. Next base: position 5,294 of record JAAZCB010000562.1, on the reverse strand, counting down.
GTTCATATGCATATTTGTCATGCATAAAATGAATAACATTCATTGTGTTTACATAGAGTCTTGTAAGCCATTTCTGAAGATTCTTGAATTTTTGAATGACCTTGTTGTAATCAAGGTATTCATCGGTGTATGCCTCAGAAACAGGAGCCACCTGTTCGCCTGATATTTCGTCTTTTCCTCCGTTTAATGCAAGAAGCAGAAGTTTCGGGAGATTACACCTGGCTCCGAAATACTGCATGTCCTTGCCCAGTCGCATAGCTGATACACAACAGGATATACCGTAGTCATCATTATATATAGGCCGCATTATATCATCATTTTCGTACTGTATGGCACTTGTAACCATTGAGACCTTTGCGCAAAACTTTTTAAAGCTCCGGGGGAGCTGTTCCGACCAAAGGATTGTAATGTTCGGTTCCGGGGAAGGTCCGAGGTTAAACAGGGTTTGCAGGAAGCGGAAGGATGTTTTGGTTACCATATGTCTGCCATCTTCACTTAAGCCTCCTAAAGATTCTGTTATCCAAACAGGATCTCCTGCAAAAAGCTCATTATAGTCAGGAGTTCTAAGATGTCTGATAAACCTGAGCTTGATGACAAACTGATCAATCAGTTCCTGTGCTTCAATTTCCGTAAGCTTTCCAAGCTGTAAATCCCTCTCAATATATATATCAAGAAAAGTGCTGACTCTTCCCAGAGAGTTTGCGGCGCCGTTAGTTTCCTTTATTGAGGCAAGAAAGGCGAAATATGTCCACTGAACTGCTTCTGTGGCATCTTTTGCAGGGACAGTTATGTTATAACCATATGACGATGCCATTTGAGCCAGTTCTTCAAGAGACTTAATCTGTTCGTGAACTTCTTCCCTGAGGCGTATAATCTCTTCATTCATATCCAGATTAAGGAGAACTTTCAAGTCATTCTTCTTTTCTTCAATTAACATGTTTACCCCATACAGAGCAACCCTTCTATAATCACCGATTATTCTGCCTCGTCCGTAAGCATCCGGAAGTCCTGTTATAACACCGCACTTCCTTGCTTTTTTCATTTCATCGGTATATGCTCCAAAAACTCCGTCGTTATGAGTTTTACGGAATTTTTCAAAAACTTCAGTTACTTTTGGAGAGAGCTTGTAATCATATTTTTCACAAGCCTGCTTTGCCATTCTAATGCCACCAAAGGGGACGACAGCACGTTTTAAGGGCTTATCAGTCTGAAGTCCTTTGATTACCTCATATCTTTCATCTATATAACCAGGAGCATGACTTGTAATTCCGGATACAGTTCTTGTATCAACATTATATACCCCATTTTTCAAATATTCTTCCCTTATTAGTTTTTTACATTTACTCCACAATTTTTTTGTTTTTATACTGGAGCACTGCAAAAATTCTTCAGAGCCTTCATAAGGAGAATAGTTTTTGATTATGAAATCCCTGACATCTATTTTATTTTGCCAATTACCACTTGAAAAATTGTCCCAGGCTTCTTCAAACATTATAAATACCTCCTGATACGATGATTGGCGGTTGCTGCTTTTTTTTTAGCAAATTAACTTAAGGATGGGTATATTCATTTGCTTTGACTTTTATCTGCTGTATAATATAATCAATTCCCTGAAAATAACTATATTAAACAGCAATTGTTACTTTTTCACAAAACAAACGACCGCCTGAGTACACTTACATTACCCAGGCGGTCGGCTCTTTAAAATCATACTCCATGTGGTTAACTCCACTTCCGCCAGTCGTATGATCTATTAAGTCTTATGTTGTCTATCAATTTTAAGTATAATTCATTGCAAATACTAATGTCAACCTTTATTTTTGCGCAGCCAGAACCTTTTTAAGCTTTGCAAATCTAGGAAGACCGTCTTCCAGAGCAGGCTTTGATTCGCCCTGTATCAATGGAAGAGCATATTTGATGAAGTCGGAAGTTAGACCATTACCTTCTTTATTGACCCATTCTCTTGGTATCTTCTTTTCGGTATTGGCAACGTCAGTAAGATTGATGAGTTTTATGTTACACTTGTAATCATTGCCTTCAGCTCTTTCAAAAGCTACCATGTAGTCAGTTTTGCCTTCAACTGCATATTTTACTGCTGATTGGCCAGCCATGTAAGACTCATTTACGTCAGTCTGGGAAGCAACGTGAGCTGCACATCTCTGAAGAAGACTGAATTCGATTCCTCTTACTTTTGCACCCAACTTTTCCTTTGCAATGTTAGCCAGAGTAGCAGCAGCTCCTCCTAGTTGAGCGTGTCCGAAGGAGTCTTTTGTCCCTCCTTCAGCAATATATTTACCGTTTTCATCCTTGCATCCTTCAGAAACAGCAATGATAACCTTACCTTGTTGCTTATATACTTTACTTGTTTCTTCAAGGAACTTGTCCATATTAAAAGTAAGCTCAGGAAGATATATAAGGTCAGGACCATTACCCTTATGAGCGGCAAGAGCTGTTGCAGCAGTAAGCCATCCTGCATTTCTTCCCATAACTTCAAGAACAGTTATCATGCCTGTATCATAAACCCTTGCATCATGGAATACTTCCATTGTTGAAGTGGCAATATATTTTGCGGCACTACCGTAACCCGGACAGTGGTCTGTTCCCCAAAGATCATTGTCTATTGTCTTGGGAACACCCATTACTCTGCATTCATAACCAACTTTTTGCATATATTTGCTTACCTTGTTGCAAGTATCCATTGAGTCATTTCCACCGTTGTAGAAGAAATATCTTATATTATATTTCTTAAATACTTCAAGAAGTCTTTTATAATCTGTTTCATCTTCATCTGCACTCTTAAGCTTGTATCTTACAGAACCGAGTGCAGAAGATGGCGTAGTCTTTAAAAGATCAAGCTCATACGGATCTTCCTTGCTCATATCATAAAATTTTTCATCAAGAATACCCTTGATACCATGTGCTGCACCATAAACAGCTGTAATACAATCCTGCTTCAACGCTTCCTGGATAACTCCGGCAGCACTTGCGTTAATAACTGATGTCGGACCGCCTGATTGTCCGAAAATACATGCACCTTCCAAACGGCTCATAATAATAACCTCCTTTAAAATATATGTAGAATTAGTAAGCCTATTATGTCAAAAAACAATCAAATAAAAATATAACATAACAAAGCGTAAAAAGCAATTCAACTTAAACAATTTTATGAGTTGAGATTAGTAAAAAATTATTGACATTATTGTTATTTTGGTGTTTAATATTGTTAGGTTATATTTACCTTTAATAATATAACGTGGAACAATATATAAATAATATGCGCGTGAACAAATATTAGTTTAACAGAGAGACAGACATAGAGAAAAACAGTTTATAGTTTTATTTGGGATTCAAATCCTGTTCATATTTTTTAATGGGGTTATTTTATGGATAAATATATTGGAAAACAATAATTGGTATTCGTGATCCATATCTTATTTTTTTCTGGTTAAGGTGAAAACCTGTTCGTTTTAGTTGGGTTTGCAACATATACGACTTGTAACGAATTTTACAAAGTCATTTCTCAAAGAAACTTTGTTCAGAGTTTCTACAAATATGCATATTATTTAATTTGATAATGTTTCATGTATTGGAACTTTGGATATACCATAAAAGAAAATCAACAAAAAATACTATAATTTAAGGGGAGTTGAAAAAAATGAAGTTTACAAAAAAGATTTTTGGTGTATTACTGTCACTTGGAATATTTGCTAATACTTTTGTTCCTGTTTGTGCTAAGTCTATTGATACTTTTGAGCCGATAATCAAGTACGTTGACAATGTTGATAACCCAACCTTTCTTTTAGGACAATTATCAGAAGAGTCCAATATGTCAGCACAAAATATTGTCAGAAAATACTATAACAGTATGCTGGAATCCAAAAAAGCTGATAAGTTGACAAATGCAAGCAAAGTTTTATATTCAGAGAAGAGTTCAAAAAAAGAATTTAGTATAGTAAAGGATTATAGTAACTCAAAATCGAAAAATGTAGTTAAAACGATCCAAACGTATAATGGAACACCTGTTTATGGCACGGAGAAGAACTTTCACGTAAATAAAAAAGGTGTTATAGAATGCATAATCGGAAGTTCTGTTGAAGATATTGATCAAAGGGTAATACCCTTGAATCCTGTAACAAAAGTTAATCCTGCGACTGTTATAAGGGCGATAGAAAAGGACCTTGGCTTTGAACCGAAGTATGAAACGCCTCCTAAACAGGAGAAAATACTGTTTCCCGTTGGAGAAAACTATGTATATGCGTATAGAGTAAGGATAGTAGTTGGCGGGGAGCACCGTATTGATTCCGACTACATAGTTGATGCCAATAATTTGTCAATTATTGAGGTGAAAAGTAATATAGCTGCCTATGAACAGCCTATACCAGGCTCAGGTATAGGCCAGTCAGGGAATGTTGTTAATAATCTGGAAATTATGGCGGATTATGCAAACAATATATTTTATTTGAAAAGTGGTCCTGAGAAAGTAGAGACATGTCTTAGGTATATTGAAAACAGCCAGATTCTGTGCCCTGTAATTACTGAGAATGACAGCTTTTTCGATTCCGGAACCAAAAATAATTATCAGACACATGGTGTGGATGCTCACAACAACCTGACTAAGGTATCAAAATTTTTCAGATCATCGCCTTTTTACAGGAATGGTAATGATGACCAGGGATCGACACTTGTGGTAAGAATATTGAAGCATGATCCATATAGAGTGAATGCCTATTCTACTACAAATGAAATAAGTTTTTGTACCGGACTCGGACCTTCAGGGAAAGGTACTGCAGCAGCTCTTGATATTGCCGGGCATGAGTATACTCATGGTATATTGTTTTCAGAAGGCTTGGCATACAGTTCAACCTCCACGGAACATGGGGCCATACATGAGGGTGTGGCAGATGTTTTTGGTACTCTTTGCGAGTACTTTATTCCTCATGAAGGTGTTTTTGACTGGACTGCCGGAGAAGATACAGGTACAGTAATGAGGGATTGTGCGAGCCCTCAGATAGACGACTATACTGATTATATTCAGGCGCAGCCCCTTCCACATCTTGGCGGCGGTGTAATCACTAAAGCAGCATATCTTTTAGCAAATGGCGGAACTCATAACAATCATACTGTTGCAGGTATAGGGTATAGCAAACTTGCGGAGATTTTCTACGATGCAATAAACGATGGTTACATTGTTGAAAATATGACTTTTATGCAATTTTCAGGTGCCGTAACTCAGGCAGCAACCTTGTTGTACGGTTCAGACAGCCAGGAGGTTCAGTCGGTTAGAGATTCATTTA
>JAAZCB010000561.1 GCA_012513545.1 Clostridiaceae bacterium | reverse complement strand
ACAATGGTATCACCTGACCTGGCTTGTGCTTTAAATATCCCGGCAAGCTGCACCAAAACCCTGTCACCCTCTAAATGACCGTAAGTATCGTTAATGCCTTTGAAATTGTCTATATCTACTAGGGCAAGCGACAAAGGCAGTTTTGTACGCTTCATTTTTTCCATTTCATAATTCATTCTATCGTAGAAGCACCGTCTGTTGTACAAGCCTGTTAATGGGTCTTTACTGGCTCCCTGGTGAAGCCTTTTTATAAATACACCCATCACAACACCTGAAATAACACTGACAAGTAGAAATATCGGCCAGAACATCCATTGCCAATTGTCGGGTAAATAAGAATGGATGAAAAACAGACATATAACTAAAGCAACCCCCGTTACCGGTAAGATAACGGGGGCTAATCTGTAAGACCAAGCTTTCATTTTTTTCACCACTTTCTTCAATTACATATTCGAATCTGATATTCATGGTCCGATTTTAACGTGAGTGTGTATGTTTATATCTATTCAGCTTTTCTTTTGCAGAGGCTGCATTTAATTCAATCACCTCATAATTTGCAGTACTTCTGCTTTGATTAGGAAGTTCACCTTTTTCAGCCATGGAAGAATAGCTTCCACCACCCACAATAATGTGATCCAGAACTTTTATCTGAAGGGGATGAAAAATATCAACAATTCTCTGTGTCAATTCTTTGTCTTCCATAGAAAAATTTTTCGAGCCACCAGGATGGTTATGGGCTAAAATTACCGCATTGCAGTCACAGGCAAGGGCATATTTTAATATTTCTCTTGGGTATACTGCTGTTTGTCCGATACTCCCTTCTGACATGGTCTTTGTTTCAATGATGTTATTGCCATTGTCCAAAAATGAAACCAAAAATCTTTCCTTGTCCTTCATTCCGGTTAGAAGAGCTGAAAAATATTGACCAGATACAGTTGATGAATTGAGTACGATCTTGTCATTGCTCTCATAGATTTTCAAAACATTATAAGAAGAAATAAACTCATTGAGCAGTCCGATTTTTTCAAGCTGCTTTTCGTTAGGCTCCATGATGTGGGGATGCTCCAGAATGTTGAAGGGGTTATTCACCTTTAAATACTGCTGAACTTTTCTGTAAGGCAATCCGGTTAAGGCTGTCAGACCCTTGATAAAACTCTCTGTATGGTAAAGATCCTGTTTCATATTATCGCAGCCCCCTTTTCTCACCGGATAATTCAATAATAGCTTTTACATTTTTGAGCTTATGAATAGTTTCCGGAGATAAATCCAGCGACCCAAGCTGTTGAAAAAAACTCTTTATCCCTATACTTTGAAAATACTTATGAATTTTTTCTTTTTCTTCAGCATCAAGTTCAATCAGAGCCGCCAGTATGCCTGCACTCTTTGAATACTCGTCATTCCTTAACATTTCTAAATCCATCTTTATTCCGCCTTTCTTAAACAAATTTGCCTATGAACTGTATTACTCATATCTGATACCTTTCTGCCATCATCAGGAGATAGAGAAGTCGCCCCTAATTTGCTATGAGCTGCATGAAAAGTGGCCTATATTCATCTTTCATAAGCTCATTCAGCATCTTCACCTGTTCCGGATTGAAGCTGTACTTGGCAATCATGTCCGTGCAGGACTTGGAGGTTATATTGATATGCAGGATTATTTCGGTAGTGCTGATGGTTTCTGTGGTTTCGTTGCCATCCTCATCTGTAGTGGTTACTGTTTCTTCATGCACAACGGTTTCAAGCCAATAATCTATTTTGTTCATATCCCAGAACACATTTCGCAAAATACCCACCTTTTCATCATCTAGGGTAGCAACCTCCATTCCGTTACTGGGATCGGAGGTAGTCCGGACAGCATATACTGCCAGAATTTCCTGCCAGTTGCTGATAGTGCTGTTTCCCGAGAATTCAAGTGTGTCATGGGAATTATCATTTTGAATCTTCCGGATTTGATCTGCAAATTCATTGTTAAGCTGACTGACAACCTCCTTCATAACAGGGGTGGTATCTTTTGTTTTTTCATTAGAATAAAAGATACCATATGCTGAGCCCAACAATAATCCGGAAATACATATAACCAGAATAATAATAAATGCAATAGAACCTCCTGCTGCAATTAATGATATCAGGCTTTTGGTCGCTATAATGATAGCCTTGATAGCTGCCATCATTGCCCTTATAGCAACCTTTGCGGAAACTGCCGCTGCTTTTGCAGCAGCTCGTGCTGCCTGCAGTGATCTTTGGGTAGCCTGGGCAGATTTAACCGCCGCAACCTTTGCAGCCTGTGAGGTTTTTACGGTAGCACGTGCAGAATCCCTGAAGGTTTTTATTGTTCTTCTGGAGGTCTTTATTGTCCCTTTACCAACTGCTTTCGAAGCTGTCTTTATAGACTTTTCAGCGGTTTTAGCGGATTGTTTTGCTCCACAGACCGCCTTCTTACTGTTTAGGATAGGCTGCAGATGCGGTTTTGTGCTTGACCGAAGGGTGGGATTCTGCATTGTCTTTGGAAATATGTCCTGTAATGGCTTCTGAATATTCTCTAGGTTCATTTTAGCATATCTAGAACGCGGTAAAGAGCTTTTTGCCAACTGCTGTCGGGCCCTGCTTTGAATAAATCTGCGTTTTACCAGCTCATTAGACCTGGACAGTCTGTATCTTTTTTTGACAGACTCCTTAGCTGCAGCTTGAGAGAATTGTTCAGGCTTCTGACTAACCGCTTGATTTCTTAATGCCTGAGGCGGCTTTTTCCCCATGGCATCATTCCCTTTAAAGTGGTTTAAATCATGTTTGTAAGCGTTTTTTGTATCTGTGTGAACCTTATCCTGATGAGATGCTTTTTTTACTTCGTTTTTGATGGAGCTTTGAGAATATTCCTTGCTTTGCTGGTCAGAATCCACATTATCAGCACTTGTTTTTCGGCTTTCCTTTATTTTATTAACAGCCTTTCTACCAAGATTCCTTACGGTTTGCCCTGTCCCACGTACTACAGTTTCAGCTTCATTTCTGATACTATCGCCGGCATCGTTCACATAATTGGTGTTTTTATCAAGAGGGGTTTGCTCTGCCTGCTCCTTAGTGCGAATATAGGCATTTTTCATTCTGCGCGATACGTCCGACGATTTGTCCAGAACCTTTATATCCTTGACTGTCGATTTTGTTTTAATATCCTTCAATTCTGCACCTCCTTCCGCAGTTTTTAAGTAAAATGGGAGTAAGGCCGACCATAAATATGGCCAGCCGTTTAAATGTGGCCTTGTAAATTTACAATTGCTCTCCCGGCTTTGTAGTCATCAGACGGTATAGCTTTGTATTGCGGGGAAATTGATCGGTAAACGGTACAAGAGAGCTTCCAACCTTTATAAGCCCATTGCCGGCATCCACATTGGTAATATAGGAAAGCTGAAGGTCGGAAATGTTCAGAAGCTTGGCTAATT
>JAAZCB010000560.1 GCA_012513545.1 Clostridiaceae bacterium | reverse complement strand
CTATCCTTAAGAATTTCCACAGTGTTTTTATGTCCTGAGATAACAATTTGGTCAGGTGAATTGTAGTTGGATATAACTACTGTTTCTCCATTTCCAGAGTATTCCCTGCACATTTCTTCCAATTCATCACTCTTTATTCCTGAAACTGCAGCCATAGCACCACTGCCTGCGGCGGCGGCTTCCTGCATATACTTACCTCTTTGCCTTACAAGACTGACTGCATCAGAAAATTTCAAAACACCTGCACAAGTAAGTGCTGAATATTCACCCAAACTGTGTCCTGCACAATAGGAAGGTTCCATCCCATACATATGCATATACTCATTAAATGCCGCTACGCTGCAGGTCAAAATAGCAGGTTGAGCATTTTCCGTTTTTGTTAATTCCTCAAGGTCACCTTCAAAGCAAAGCTTCCTAAGATTAATTTTCAAAACATCTTCTGCTTCTTCAAAAACTTTCCTTGCTTCACTACTTCTTTCATAAAGCGCCTTTCCCATTCCTACATACTGCGATCCCTGCCCTGGAAACAATATAGTTGTCGTTAACATAATTTAAACATGCCCCCCATTCTTTAATATACTCCATATATATTTATACATTTGCAAATGTTGTCTTTGGTATATGCGTTACTTCAGCATCCTCAATTTTGCCCATATTCATTTTTATAATCTTATCAGCGGTACAGAAGTATCCGTCATCATGAGTTATGGCTATAACACATTTATTCTTTGCTTTAAGGTCTGGAAGCAGTGTATTGTAAAAGTACCTTCTGAATTCCGGATCCTGTTCTGCGGCCCATTCATCAAAAAGGCAAATAGGCTTGTCCTCAAGATAGCTTACCAGGAGAGCCATTCTCTTTCGCTGCCCTGCCGAGAGCTTTGTAGTACTGAAAGTGCCGTTTATAATCTTAAGTTTGTTATTTATGCGAAGTATCTTTAGATATTCGTCTATCTCCTTGTTTTTATCAGAACAATCTACTCCATATAACTTCTCAAAAAGATAGAAATCACTGAATATGACTGAAAACATCTCTCCTAGTGCTTCGGAACGTACCTCTTCACCATTTATCCTGATATGTCCGGCTTCAGGTTTATAAAGCCCGGTTATAAGCTTTGCCAAAGTCGATTTTCCGCTGCCATTTCCTCCTGTAATGAAGGTTATCTCTCCTGATTTGAATTCATAATTGATTGGACCGACAGTAAACGTATCACCCTTCTTATTTTCATAACTGAAAATCACGTTTTCCAGTTGAAGACACAGATTACTGTTTTGTACCGGTTCACACATCTCAGCTTCCTGCCTTGTTTCAAGGGAAGACAAACGTTCTTTAAGTGCATTTATCCTCCTCCAGCTTATTCTAACCTGCATTATACCCGGAATAATACTTAGTATTGAATAAATCTGCCCGCTGGCATACAGGAAAATCAACACATAGTTCCTCAAGGCTTCAACACTTATATCTTTTACCAGTATTGGAAATATGAAAACAATAGTTGCAATAACAGCTGTAAACAGTATCTGCCCCAATATATAAACATTTGTATATTTATATTCGACCTCCCGGCGTTTTTCTCTGGAAGCATCACAGTTTGCCTTCATATCCATTTCAAACTCGGTCATTTTATTCTTGTGCAGTACCAGTTCTTTAAAACCGCCTGTGATGTGATACATAAATTTAAAGAAATTGTTCTGAATATCTCTGCACTGCTCCCACAGCCTGTTGGCAGACCTTCCCGCAAAATAATACAATGTAACTGCTATTAACGATACAAACAGTGAGATTAAAAGTCCATAAATATTTATCATTCCTGCATAGACAAAACAGCATATTACTGTAACCAAATTTGTCAAACCTGTAATGAAAATTCCTGCAAATCCGCTTATTACTTCCGTGTCACTGTTTATGCCCGTATGAATATCCTCCGGGTTAATCTTTTCCACACTTTGATAGGATGATCTCAGAACCATAGCAACAAGCTCCATTCTTTTTGAGAAAACCATATCGTTGGTTATTTCAATTAGTCTGAGCCTTACCTGTCTTTGACCGTAAAGATAAATTATTGTAACCAGAATAAAACTGCTTAACAAGCCCGCCTGTAATTTTACTATTTCCCTGTTCAGCACTTCATTTATTATCATGATAATAAGTGCGTTTCCCGAACCGCTTATTATGCTTAAAACTGCCAGCGGGAAAAGGTTCCTGTCCCCCGGCTTTGTAAATAACATAGTAAAAATATAGTAAAGTAAAAACAATGCACCTGTCATAATAACTGACACGACAGCTGCCAGTAAACCTTTAGGACCCCAGAGCAATACCCAATTCCAGGAATGACCCGGATAAAACACATCCGGGATATTGTATATAAAGTAAACAGATGAAATAATAAATATTCCAGCCGGAATGCATCCCCAAAAATTAAAATTCCCGCTTCCAGGCTTCAATTTTCTTTTCTTTTTAACTACTTCTGCTGCTGCAATTACAAAAAGGCACAGAATAACCGAAAAAACAATCCAGGAAATGCAAATAACCAGTAGTATAGTTTTATCCACGCTTTGATTGCTGTCTACCGGATGCTCCTGAACCTGTTTGCCAATATTAATATTTATAAGTCCCTGCCCTATGAACCGTGTATCTTCAGATTTCATATTTTCTTTAGTGAACATATGCATTTTCAGCATATTATCATCCGAAACGTCTATGGTTTTTAAGCCGGATGCGAATTCTGCAAGCTCATAAGCATATACTCCCGTTTTACTTAATATAAAAAATAAAGAAAACGTAACAAGGATAAAAATATGCCTTATCCGTTTCAATAAAATCCCCCCAAATCCTGTTTATGCTTATATTTTATGTTTTTTATCTTTTAACTGGTGGAATACTTTTAGATTATTTTGAGAAATTTTTCGGAAATATTTTAGAATAAATTTAAAAATTCGACTTTCACACTTATAGGATTATGAGACTCTGTTTGCCGGATTTCCCTCCGGGAAATGGCTCTAATAAATATGGAATACTTTATTAAAAATTAAAGTAT
>JAAZCB010000559.1 GCA_012513545.1 Clostridiaceae bacterium | reverse complement strand
TCCGACAGCACCCTTTTTATAAGAGTTGACTTGCCCAAGCGTCTGCGACCGTACAGTACAACTATTGAGGATTTCTCTCTTCCAAGAGCATCCTTAAGCCTTGCGATTTCATCTGTTCTGTCAACGAATTTCATATCTTTAAAATTATTATGTAATACAAACATAATGTTTAAATTGCATAATAAAAAATTTATGCTAAATTATTTCAACTCAAAACAATTATCAAACTACAGCAAGCCTGTCATATAGAATGGCAGGTATATGGTTTGTCCCTCTTTTCTTAGGTCTTTGGTGTAGATTAGGTATCGTTGGCCAATTCCGGACGAATATTTGTTGCAGAATTCATCCAGAGACTTATGGGTTCTGTATCCTGAACTTTTCACTTCTATTGGGCATAGTTTTGAGCCACGGGAGATAAGGAAGTCCACCTCATAATTGTGTTTTCCACCATCCGGACGCCATGTATGATAGAATAGTTCATCCCCACCGACTTTAAGCATCTGTGCAACAAGATTTTCATACACATATCCCAAATTGACGGGAAGTTTTCCGGTAAGCAATTTTTGATAGATCTCATTTTCAGTTACTGATTTATCCCAAAATGCCATAGTAACCATCAATCCGGTATCGTTAACAAACATCTTGAACTTTTCAATATCCTTATGCATTGAAAGACCTACAGAGGGATCGTTGGCATGACGAGAAATCAACACAGTCATTGAGTCCTCCATATTCTGTAAAGTTTCACTTAAACGATCCACTTTACCATACTCAATCACGTTGCTCAGCAGATATCTTGATGCATTACCGGACAATTGTGCGGGAATTGCATAAAACAGACTTGTTGCCCTGCCGAACGGATCTATTTTAAGAAAATCATCGGCATATAGTTCAATAATTTCTCTTTTTACGGCATCAATCAGACTTAAGTTGTTGGTCTCAAGGTATGCATTTACAGCCTGGGGCATGCCGCCGACTACCATATAGAGCCTAAGGTCATCCATAAGTTTCCGGTTTACGGCATCTCCCAACGGCATCTTATTTTTCCAAGATTCACGCAACATTGGAACTGTGACTTCATTTCCTCTTGCCCAATAAAATTCCTCAAAATCCATAGGATAAAGAGTCAATCTCGTCTCTTCGCTGGGGATCCGGATTCCTTTTGTGTTTCTCCTAATGCTCAGCAAGCTACCGGTTTCGATATAATCGTATCTTCGATCTTTTACAAGTTTCTTTATTGCCTGTCTTGCAAGGGGGCAGTTTTGCACTTCATCAAAAATAATAACTGACTTTCTCTCGATTAACTGCACATCATATAGAAACTGCAAACGAAGGAACAGCCTGTCCAAATCGGAAATATCAGTAAACAAATCCTTAACTTCCTGCTTACATTCGACGAAATCTATAAGGATATAACTTTCATATTCCCGCTTTGCAAACTCTTCAGCAATAGTAGATTTCCCCACACGTCTTGCACCTTTTATCAGCAAGGCGGTAGCTCCATTTCTCTCCCTCTTCCACTGCAGCATCTTTTCGTACAGCTTGCGTTTAAAAACCCGTTCTTTCATCATTGAATCAATTATTGTTTTGACAAAAGTAAAGAATTAATTACACTCCCCAAAATTTATTTCCCCATTTTTGCCCAAATTCTCATAATTTATTTGCACCAAAACGCCTAATTTCTCAATATTTATTTCCGATATATTGCCCAAATTCTCACAATTTGAACAAACACCTCGTAACACATATCCCGCACCCCGCAACAAAAAAACGCTGAAAGTTT
>JAAZCB010000060.1 GCA_012513545.1 Clostridiaceae bacterium | reverse complement strand
GTTGTAGTTCCATCCATACCTGTAACTTCACTTTCTTTATAAGTCACATAATAGGCATTATCTTTTTTATAATATTTCCCTTCAGTAACCAGTTCGAGTGTGTTTGAATCATTATTAGGCGAAGTCTGAATCCCTTTTACTGAAATAATGACATTCTTGTTCATAAATATCCCTCCATTTTTTAAAAGGACGTCCCTGTCCTTTGGATTAAATACTGTCTCGCCTTACATTTGATATAATTCCATCGATTGCAGCATAATAGACACTCTTAATATCTCTCAATGTCGACTTTTTCAGCAGAATGTATTTTCTTTGCTAAAATGGAATTGCCAAGAGACTCAAACTTATCAACACTGTCACTTGTGTAATACCGGTATACCGGATTTACTCTTTCATCCCTTTCCAAATTATTCTGGTCAACAACCTCCTTTACTACTTTCGCTACTTCTAATGCTGAACTTACCAATTTGACACCATCACCCATAACTTTCGAAATTGTATTTTGCAAAAGCGGGTAATGAGTACACCCCAGAACCAGAGTATCTATTCCTACTTCCTTTAAGGGCTCCAGATACTCCTGTGCGATCATAAAAGCAATATCGTTATTCCACCAGCCTTCTTCAGCCAGAGGAACAAACATGGGGCAGGCCTTGGAGAATATCTCAATTGACGGATCAAGCCTGGTTATAGCCTTCTCGTAAACTCCACTGCTGACTGTAGCCAGTGTCCCGATTACTCCTACCCTTTTATTTCTTGTTTCCTTAACAGCAGTCGCAGCTCCCGGCTGCACCACTTCTACTACGGGTATATCAAAGCTGTGCTTGACCAGTTCCAGACTGCAAGCACTTGCTGTATTGCACGCAATTACTATCATTTTAATGTCCTGGTTCAGTAGAAATCTTATGTCCTGGAAAGTATATTTTATTACAGTCTCCTTTGACTTAGTACCATAAGGAGCTCTTCCGCTGTCACCAAAATAGACAATACTTTCGGCTGGTAAAATGTTATCAATCTCATTTAAGACAGTAAGCCCACCCAAACCCGAATCAAAAACTCCTATCGGTCTGTTATCCATTAGTATTCCCCCAAATACAAAGCAATTTAATAAACCAAACTGTATTACTTACTAGACTTTTCTAACTTAACAGTCAATTTCCCTGGTATTATCCTCAAACCTTTCTATAGCCAGCTCCAGTAATCTTTCTATCAGCTCGGGGTAAGGAATGCCCGATGCCTCCCAGAGCATAGGGTACATGCTTATATTGGTAAAGCCCGGTATTGTATTTATTTCGTTAATATACACCTTTCCGGTTTCCCTGTGAACAAAGAAGTCAACCCTTGACAAACCTGCACAATCCAAAGCCTTGAAAGCCTTCACCGCATAATCCCTAATCGTGTTTGCAGTTTCCTCCGGAATCCCTGCCGGAATAATTACCTTTGATTTATTGTCAATGTATTTTGCCCTGTAATCATAAAACTCGCCGCTTGAAACAATCTCGCCTACAGCAGATGCTATCGGAGAATCATTGCCCAATACAGCACACTCAAGTTCTCTTCCGTTGATGAATTCTTCAACTAGTACTTTTCTATCATATTTTGCCGCAAAATTCAATGCCCCCATAAGCTCATTTTTATCACGTGCCTTTGATACTCCAACCGAAGAACCTGCATTGGACGGTTTAACAAACACAGGGTAATTGAACCTGTCTTCGATTTTCCGTGCTGCACTGTCAGCATTCTCTCCTATCTCTTTTCTTGTAAAATAGAGATAATC
>JAAZCB010000059.1 GCA_012513545.1 Clostridiaceae bacterium | reverse complement strand
ATAACCATCACACTTGGTTTTTCCATAATATAGAGCACTATAAGCATTACCATATTTTTCGTCTTCAAAGTATTCAATGTTTGTCAGAATATAATCATGAATCAGTTTTTCCTTTTCATCGTCAGTCATATCACTATTTGTAAGTTTTGATACAATAAACCCTACAGTACTGTCAATATACTCTTCCTGTTCCTGTGTCGTTTTGTAATTACAGTTGAATCTTAAGGCACTAATCCCCATAACCGTATCCGATACAACATTACAATTAAAATCCTCAAGGCAATATTTCAAATATGTATCGTTATTCAATACTGATTCTTTTACTGACCTTATGTCACTTTCAGTTAATTCACCTTTATATATTATATTTATGTTTTGGTCTCTGTTATATAAACCGCTTAATACTACTTTCTTTAAGTCCTCAGTTGAACGGGCTACGGCCATATATTGGTTTTCGTTGTCATAAGGAAATGTAAAGGTTATTTGTAGATTCCCCAAAGAGCCATTCGCCCCCCAGGATACACCGCCTGTGAGCATAAAAGGTTCATTACTCTCATTTACTGCCTCTAAAATTGCCTGGTTAACCTCATTTTCAATATCTGCAATATCTCCGCAGTACGTCAAAGAGTAGGTTGTACCTTTTTGACTAAAATTATAGAGTAATGCTTTTTTTATTTCATTTATATTGTTTACTTTTGTTGTTACACTGCAAATATTACTAAATTCCGATATGTTGTTTGAAGTATCAATTGCACAAACCTTAAGCTCATATTTTACATTAGGTACCAGGCCTGTTAAATTATATTCTGTTGCTCCTTCAGTTAATTCTACAAATTTATCATTGTTATATACGGCATAATATTTTACGTCATTGCTGCTTGAGGCTTCCCAATAAATTGAAACCGTAGTTCCTGTTACAGATAAGTAATTTAAGCCAGTCGGCTTTGATGGCGGTGTAGTATCTATAATGGAAGGTTTGTATGGAAGAGCATCTATGATCCCAAGTATGTACCTCTTTAAAACAGAATAATCTGTTGAATTTACTTTTCCATCTACATTCAAGTCGGCTACTTCAAAAAAATCGGAATTTGTAGGTTCAGTAATACCCAGCAAGTATCTTTTTAAAAAAGAATAATCAGTAGAATTAATCTTACCGTCATTGGTAATATCCCCATAATTACACTTGCTTGAAGCAGGAGTTTCTGCAACAACCGGAACTCCTAAAATACCAATAAGCATCACAACTAAGACTGTCAAGACAACCAACCTTGTCTTCATAAATCAAATACCCCCTGAAAATAAAATTATATTATGTATTACTAAATTGAACGCAAATAAGAATTCACGTGGAATACTGGACGTTCAATAATTTTTTTGCATGCTTCAATTATAATTTATATTGTATTTTTTACCAAAGACATGCATATATTTTGTTCTAGTAATTCGTCTGTCTTTTATTATAATCTTCCAGTGATTCCCTGTAAAGTGGTATAAAAAAATTACCAAAGAAGGTTTTTGATATACGGTATATATTTCAGAGGCTTATTTATGTTCTCCGTAATTCATATTATCATAACAAAACATAAATCTTCCTTCAACAAAATATTGATGTGGT
>JAAZCB010000558.1 GCA_012513545.1 Clostridiaceae bacterium | reverse complement strand
TGGCAGGCAAGCAGATACTTATTAGCAAGAGATGAACAAGTGGTTGTACGTTCTGGTATAACTGCATCAATAATAATACTCCTTATGATGGCATTCCTACATATTGCAGTAACAACAATAAACCTTATAAATCCAGCCATAGTACCTTCAGAAATGTGCTATATTTGGATGGCATTGAACAAATTGCCTATTTGGCTTGGAGTTGTTGTATGTGGTGGGATTATGTCTGCAGCATTATCATCCTGTGCAACTTTTGCTTCACTTATAGGATTCAGCATATCAAACGATATATTGCCTTATTTTGTAAAAAGTATGAGGGATCAAGACGAAAAAAAGAACATAAGAAACAGCCGAATTACGATGCTTATTGTTGGGATTGTTACATTAGTGATTACGTATTTTCAACCTCCGGCAGTAATGTGGATTGCTTATTTTGCAGCCACACTGTTTGCAGTGTCATGGCTTTATATGAGTTTCGGTAGTATTTGGCTTAAGAAAGTCAATGAAAGAGGAGCATTCTACAGTATGCTATTTGGAGCAGTTTCCTTTGTTGTATGCCAGATAATGGTGACATTTTTCGGATTTTCTTTCCCGACTCTATTAAGACCGGAGATAATAGGATTCTTGTTCAGTATAATAGGATATGCTATTTTCAATCCAACCTCTTCGCAGTCTAAAGAAGAAATCGAATTTAGAAATAGTATTTTTGAAAAGACAGAAAAATTTACAATTACAGAGATAAAAAGGACATTGAACTATACAAAGATTTTGATTGCATCAGGAGTATTGTTGATATTAATAATGGTCATATGGTATTACTATCCGTATTCAGTAGCTATGCAATAGTAAATTAAAAAACGGTGTTTTTTATTAGATAGCAAGACCTCGATTAAGTTTTAATAATTGAGGACTTGCTATCTATTATATTTCAAAAACAAAACCTAAGTACGAGTTGAGAACATTGTATTTGTATGAGAATGGTGACGAATGTAACATAGATTGTGATTATATTATTATTGTTTTAATTAGTTTTTGTTTTTTAAAGTAAAGCGCATTTAGAAATGTTGAAACATCAACAAAAAAGACATTTATAATTTATGAGAGTAATTGGCATAATAATTGCTCAATAGTTTAATAAAAGATACTCAATAAATGTGTGAGGAACTTGCATAAAGAAAGAAAGAGAGGAAAAAAATGAAAGTAGCAGTTGTAGGCGGAGCGGGTAAAATGGCCCTTGGTATTATTCTTGATTTTGTTGAAAACAAAGAGGTTGAAGAAATACTTCTTTTGGATATTAACGAAGAGCTTTTGGCAGCAAGAAAAAAAGAGTTAAATTGCGAAAAAGTGAAAACTTCCGTAGTAAATATATATGAAACGGAAAATGTGGGGAGGCTTCTATATGATATTGATGTTACGGTCAATGCTTCATCACATATCTTTAATATGGCAGTTATGGATGCTTGTTTGATAGGAAAGTCAGGATATACAGATTTGGGAGGACTTTATCATTGGGCACTTGATCAACTTAAAAGAAATGAAGATTTTAAAAAAGCTGGTATTACAGGAATAGTAGGATCGGGAAGTGCTCCTGGTGTTGTAAGTGTTATGGCAAAATATGGATATGATTTGATGGACACAGTAGAGAGTGTGAGAATTTATGATGGGATAACAAATTTTAGCAATCCTGGCTATAACTTTATACCACCTTATTCACTAAACACAATTATGGATGAATTTTCTGCCAAAAATTATGAGTTTAAGGATGGAAGGCATCTTGAGCAACCTGCATTTTCAGGTGAAGAAGAAT
>JAAZCB010000557.1 GCA_012513545.1 Clostridiaceae bacterium | reverse complement strand
GTTTAATTGCAAGAAAACAAGTAAGCCATTAAACTTACTTGTTCTCTTAAACAATCAAATCACATTATAGATGTCAAGTGCCCTATGAATACGTTCAAAAATCAATCCTGCGGCAAGCCATGCAGGAGCAAAATCCAATCTGACAAGGTTATCCACTGCAAAAGGACCTGAATAAAACCAGGGATATACATCAAGAATACTAACCAATATCAATCCGCTTGTATATTCCATTCCCCATATTATTACCACCCATAATATTCCTCTTGCCGGCCACCTCCATACTTTAATAATATCATGTATAGGTTCGAGGAAAACAGCAGACCCATAAATAAAAAACATCCACAGATTAGTATATGCCTGAAGCTTTAAATCACCGGTTATCATAGAATGCAAGCCGGTCCAAAATATTTCAATACTCCATCCTGCCAATCCATAAATAACAAAACGTTTTACCATAGGTTTATTTTCTACATTATACAAAATTTAATGTTAGAAAATAATTGCACTTAAAGAAAATCAAGTATTATCCTTCCCCTCCTGCTTTTTTATCTCCCTCTCTGTCTTTCTGTAAAGCTTTTTAATATACTCCTTATTCTTTTCGAGGTCATCATCCCATGGATGATTCTTGCTTTTAGTGTTTTTTGTCATCAAATTATCTCCTTCTAGTAGTATTTTATGTTTATAGTATATCCATTTTTGATAAATCAAAAGATAATTACTGTGTTCAAATTTATACTCATCGTTCTCCCTTTTAATCTGATTGTATATTTTATGTGTTTTTTGCCAAAAATAGTTTATGTGAAATTTATGAAGATTGACTTGAATTAGTGTTCTTAAAATTAGACAGCGTCAATCGGATAATTAACCTTATACTTACATTTCTAAAAGAAAACTATAATATTTATGGCAGGTGATGATTTGACAAAGATTTCAGAGTTTAAACTTAATAGATACCACTCTATTATTTTTAATTGTATATCATTAGTTTCTTTTATTTCCGGGCTATTTATTGCATGTAAAATTAATGGAAAAAAACTGCATGAGTTTATATGCATAAAATCTCCAGAGCCTGGTCAGCTTATTGCTATGTTAGCTGCTTTACTGCTTATCGTATTTATGCATGAACTTATACATGGAGCCGCATATAAAACATTTGGAGCTAAGCTTAAATTCGGATTAAAATACTTAAATGTATATACAATGGATATATCCGGTACTCTATATTCCTGTGAGCAAATGCTGGTAATCATGTTATCACCATTATTTGTTCTTACAGGCTTACTTGTAATAGCAGCATCAATATTTCCGCAATTTTATTACTTCTTAATACAAGGTATTTTGTTCAATATTTGTGGTTCCTGTGGTGATATTTTAATGCTGGCTTTCATTTTTTCCAAAGGAATAAGCTGCAAAGTTAAAGATGAGGAATATGGATTCAGTATATATAAATGAGATTTATTAAACGATAGTCAAATTAATTGAAAAATATTTAAAAAAACTCTACCAAATCGAGCATAAATATGATAATATAGTGGATAAGAATTCAGGTAATCTTATCC
>JAAZCB010000556.1 GCA_012513545.1 Clostridiaceae bacterium | reverse complement strand
GAAATGTGTAATAAATTGGAACGGGTTCTATGCTAATTAACTTATCTATATACATCATTACATTTTTCGAATACAGTTTTGTGGAAGTAAAAAATAGCTTTTATGACCGTTTTAAAACCCATCTGTGCCTCATCTTTAGTTGCACTTACTTTACTCCCATGAGCGATATTATTTCTCCATCTTAGGACCCTCTTCTCCCAATCTTGCCAAACGGATGAATTACTAAGCTTTAATCCAAAAAGATTATTCATTAATGGATTAACCTTATCAACCATTCCCGTATTAATTAAAAATCGAGATATACTATCGTCGTCTAAACCATTTTTTTTATATCCTTCGCTAAGAGATGCGTCTATGAAAGATTCAAATCCGATCTCCGATAGTAGAATACTCCCAAGGTAATTCTCTGCTAAATATGCCTGACGAGAATAAACTAAAAGCTGTCTCCATGCTTCATTAAAATCTACATCATTCCCATAAACACTCCAACTTACTTCAGCTTCACTGCCAATTGTGCAACCTTGTGAATTCTTTGTATACCCAGAAACTAACCAAAAACCATCATTAGACACTCTGGAAGTTGCTACATCACATTCAGCATATGGTGTAATAAATACTTTATAAACCTGCTTTAGAGGACTGGGAAAACTAATATGTTGAGTTTCTCCCACTTTAATATTTGCAATACCTGAGTAACTCCGAGTGGAAATAAAGGTGTACATTGCAGAAGGATGATCTGATGTTATGCTGTTAATTATGCCATCTAAAACTGTAAATTTGTTTTTACATTGGAAGCAAACAAAAATAGCGTTTGGGTCTTTGGATTCATGCTCTAATAAAGATCGACCTCTCCCGCACTTATCACATTCAACCCCGATAGGGCCGCCCAATTCAAAAGGACCCATTAGCATCACCCTTTTCTAAACGATCAGTTTGTTCTCTAAGCAGGCTTATTAATTCCTGGTTTACTCGCTCTTCACTTTGCATTTGACATCCTCTCCTGCGCCTTTATTAACACTCCCCCGCTGTCGGGATCTCCCTTGGGGATGTAATGCTACGCACTCCGGACAGAAGATTTTTTTACGATTACCTTTCCATCCCGACTCAATTAGTTGTTGCACTTGGTCGGAAATAGTTCTCGCCTCTCCCATTGTGTCGAACCCTTCTCCGCATTTATCGCAAGCTATACTAAACACCGCTGGTGACCGATATACTCCCATAGTTTTAACCTCCTTCGCTTAATTCTTGTGAACTCTAATCTATATCAAATCTTTGTCCACAACTACTACAATAATACTCCTTTACCAGATATATCCTATTGCAACTAGGACACAACCAATGATTAATAAATGTTTTTTCTTCATTTATAGGTTTCTTGGGTATATGCTTATCTAATGCAACTATTGCGGCTCTTATGAATTCTTTTACTTCCTTTTCTGATACTTCTTTTTCACAGCAGACGTATGAGAAAGCTATTGGAAATGGTTCCATATCAATCAGGAGTTCAAACACTTTTTTCGCTTTTTTAAAATCTGGTATCATTTCTATCCTCCCTGCACATGATAAACATGCTAAGTCGTTGATCAATTTACTTTATAACCCTCTGGCACTTCCCAATTCCAGATTCCCTGCTTTCCTTTAGCCGCAATAGGCTTATCAAAAACTTTTCCATCTTTAGATATCCACATAAAGCGGCCTGGCCGGTAATCACCAAAAGCCAATTCCTGGGGGGAGAGCAATCGAGTATTCTGATTATCCATTTTAACTATATCTACAATTTCGGTGAATCCAAGAATCGCTCCCAGCGGTAAATCTTTAATGCTTATACCATGTTTTTGTAGTACAGACTTAAATGGTTCTTCGTGACACAATTCCTTCGCCCATTTAGGAAAGTTGATACTTGAATGTATTGCTATATTTCCTCGGAATTTTCTATGCCAAGATCTGGTTTCAATCTTCTTTTCTCGCAACACCCATAAAGTAGCCCATGGCTGATATAAGGTAATAGCTTTCATCCGCGCACCTCTAATCCGCGCCATTGCCAGCAATGTTCTTTTTTTCTCTCCACTGGGGTGAGCAATGTTTTGTTGGCCAACTTCCATCCCCACGCCCACGGTAATTGTACAGACAAAAGGCACAGGTGTTCGAGGCTATACAGGCTTTCTTTATGTCCGCAATAGCTGCATCCCGTTCTGCCTTAACCTTTTCCAAATCGGCGCGAAGCCGTGCGTTTTCCATAGTAAGCTTTGTAATTTTATCCACATTGATTGGATTGTGGCTACTCGGGATAATATGATGTTCGCGTTTGACCCATATTATACCCCCTCCCGCATTTATGCGTGTCAGTCTATCCAATGCTCTCAACTCCTTTCGGCAATAATGTACGCGCGTACTAAATACAATATATGTACGGTATTTTATATAGCGAATTTTTATATTCTATATTATTCTAGGACGTATTCTACAACCATTATTAACACTATTCTAAGCCATTTTGATATACATTGCAAGCATTATTTGCATAGAATATATCTTCTAAGACCATCTCTTATAAAAGTTTTTATATTAAAAAAGATCTTTATTGTAATCACAGGAAGGGATTAAGAAAGTACGCTGGACAGATAGCAAGAAAAGAATTTATGGATGGAGGTTTATTTGTTTTCTTGGTAAATGAATTAGATAAATAAAAAGCCCGGGTTAAT
>JAAZCB010000555.1 GCA_012513545.1 Clostridiaceae bacterium | reverse complement strand
CTTCTTATTGTATAACATTTCACATTTAATGGTGCTGAAAAATGTTTCTGCACAAGCATTATCATAACAATTACCTTTACGGCTCATGCTGCATATCATGCCGTTTTTCTTTAATATTGCCTGATATTCATTACTGCAGTACTGTACGCCACGATCAGAATGATGTATAAGTCCTTTTGGAGGTTTATTCCTCATTATAGCATTGTTTAGAGCCTTTATACACAGTCCTGTTTTCATATTGTCAGCAGTTGCCCACCCGACAATCTCTTTAGTAAATATATCTTTTACAGTTGCTAAATAAAGCCATCCTTGCTCTGTGCCAATATACGAAATATCAGTTACCCATACTGCTCCAGGTTTATCTACATTAAAGCCTTGATTCAAGATATTTTTTGCCACTGGAAACTCATGATTGGAATTAGTTGTTGCCTTATATTTTCGCTTTCTTTTTGCATATAGCTTATATTTCTTTTGAATAGCATAAAGCCTGTTGCGACTACATTTCGGGTACTTTTCTCTGACATCTGCCAGCATTTTATCAAGACCGCACATACCCCTCAGTTCATTGTAACTTTTTAAGGCAACCTCAATAATCCCCTGAGTTTCTTTTGTTCGTTTACTTACAGACCTATTCAACCAATTATAATATCCGCTCCTTGAGATATTTAGTATTTCGCATATCTTCCCAACAGGAAACTCGGAGCTGTGTTTATTGATGAAAGTATAAACTACTTCCTGTTGTCTTGAATGAAGATGGCGACGGATTTTTTTAATATATTTACCGTTTGCTCAAGGTCAGCATTTTTCCTTTTTTCTTCTTTAAGCTGTGCTTCCAGGTCAGAAACACGGTTATTTATTGGATTATGCTTAACTTCTTCAGATTTGAGCCAGTTTCTTATAGTCTGGTCATTTACACCAAAATCTCTAGCAACTTTATTAGCAGACTGATGTTCTTCTCTTACAAGCCTTATTATATCAGCCTTAAATTCGTCATTATACCGGTTACCCTTATTTTTCATGTTTTTCTCCTCCACAGGTTTATTTTACCCTAACTTACCTGTGTCCGGCAAATCGAGTATACCTCAACATTAACTTCATAAACATATGGTGTGAAGATTTTATCCGGGAAGAGCTTTTAGTTATCTTGGAATAAGATACCTTTACCTGAATCAGGAAGTAATGTCGCAAGACTTTTCGCAAACTAAACATTTAGTCTCCTCTAAAATCTATTTCCTAGTATTCATATATGTAAAGCAGGCTGCACCTTATTCCCTTTATGAAAATATATCATTATAATTCTATAGAAATTGCCTTTATCCTTCTAGTAATTTTCACTATTTTTTGTATTATTCTGCTATTCCCAAACTGAATATTTTCTTTTCCATAATAATGAAAAGTCATCATTGACAAAGCTAAGGACTTATAGTAATATAAAACAAATAGGTTAACTCGTCATTAGATTGTTTTATATATTGCTTTTTTATTTTTATCGAAAATCCTACAAATAATATAGGAACAATCATGATTAAAGGAGAGGATAAAATGAGTAATAGAGAGTTTAAATTTGACACACTTCAGGTTCATGCAGGACAAAAGCCGGACCCTGCAACAAATTCCAGAGCTGTTCCGATCTATCAGACCACTTCTTATGTCTTTGATAATACTGAGCATGCTGCAAATTTGTTTGCATTAAAGGAACCAGGAAACATTTATACAAGAATAATGAACCCAACAAACGATGTGTTTGAACAGCGAATTGCCGCGCTTGAAGGCGGTAAGGCAGCATTGGCAGTTGCTTCAGGATCTGCTGCCATAACTTATTCAATTCTGAATATTGCAGGCGCAGGTGATGAAATAGTTTCTGCCAGCACCCTGTACGGAGGTACTTACAACCTGTTTGCAATAACCTTGCCAAAGTTAGGTATTAAATCAACATTTGTAAATCCTGACGACCCCGAAAACTTTAGAAAAGCAATTACCGACAAAACAAAAGCTTTATACATTGAGACCATTGGAAACCCGGGAATAAATCTGATAGACATCGAAGCAGTTGCAAAAATTGCTCATGATAATGGTATACCACTTATAGTTGACAATACTTTTGGAACGCCTTATTTGATAAAGCCTATTGAATTTGGCGCCGATATAGTTGTTCATTCAGCTACAAAGTTTATAGGAGGGCATGGAACATCAATAGGCGGTGTAATTGTTGATTCCGGCAATTTTGACTGGGCGGCAAGCGGTAAATTCCCGGGTCTTACAGAGCCTGATCCAAGCTATAATGGCGTAAAATATGTCGAAGCTGTCGGAGCTGTTGCCTTTGTTATTAAAGCGAGAGTACAGCTTTTAAGGGATACAGGAGCAGCAATTAGTCCCTTTAACTCTTTCCTGCTGATTCAAGGTCTTGAAACTCTGTCGCTAAGGGTTGAAAGGCATGTATACAATGCAAAGAAAATTGCAGATTTTCTCTCAACTCACCCGCTTGTATCCTGGGTTAACTATCCAAGCCTAAAGGGAAACAAGTACTATGACCTCGCACAGAAATACTTCCCCAAAGGAACAGGTTCCATATTCACTTTCGGTATAAAAGGCGGAGTTGAAGCAGGGAAGAAATTTAT
>JAAZCB010000554.1 GCA_012513545.1 Clostridiaceae bacterium | reverse complement strand
GAACTTGAATTTAGGGGAAAGATAAGGATTAAATTTAGGAGGTGTATCCTTGTTTAAAAGTTTAACTAAGGGGGATAAGTACGGCCATTACGGATATATATTTATAATACCATTTTTTATTGTTATGTCCCTATTTATCATATACCCCATAATCCAAACAATGAGTCTTAGTTTAACCGAGTGGGATGGAAGTATAATACCTCCCAAATTTGTGGGTTTACAAAATTATATGGAGCTTGTTAAAGATCCATTGTTTTATAAGAGTGTTGCCAACACATGGATAATATGGATAGCAAACATTATCCCACAGATGTTATTTGGTCTTGGGCTGGCTGTTTTACTCACCGACCGTAAGATGAAGGGTAAGGAATTCTTCAGGGCGGTTTATTATTTGCCTAATTTGATTACAATGGCTTCGATCGGTGCGTTGGTATACTTTATGTTTGACTGGAAGTCTGGATCTGTTAACAAGATACTGATGGGGCTTAACATCATCAAAGAGGAGTTTTACTGGTTCCAGGATATAACTGCTTCAAGATTGATCGTATCCTTTACTTCATGGTGGATGTGGTTTGGATACACAATGATCATTTTTATGGCAGGTATAAAAGCAATTCCCGAGGATCTTTATGAAGCAGCACATGTTGATGGAGCAAGTAAATGGCAGGTGTTTTGGAATATTACACTTCCTTTGCTTAAGCCAATAATGCTATATCAGATTGTAACCTCAGTTATCGGAGGCCTTAGTATGTACGATATACCTTATGTTGTTTCATCAGGTACCGGAGCACCTCAGGATTCGCTCACAACCATGGTTATGTATGTATATGGTACTGCATTTAGAAATTTCCACTATGGTTATGGGTCAGCTATAGGTGTAGGTTTGTTTATCCACATAATTATTGTTGTGGCTATAGCATTTAAATTTGTAAATCCGAAAAATGTATATAATTGAGGTGATTAACTTATGAGTTACAATACAGTTACCGTAAAAAAGAGGGCTCCAAGCCCAGAAATGGCTAATTTAAAGGGTACAATCGGAAGTATAATTCTCTATACTTTTTTGGTTGCACTTGCAATACTGTGTTTTCTGCCGTTTTACCTGATGATTATGAACGCAACCCATACCAGTGCTGACATATCGCAAAAACTTAATCTTCTACCTGGAGGTGCTTTTGCTGAAAACTATAGAGTTTTGAGTGAAAGTGTAAAAGTTTGGGTTGGTTTTAAAAACAGTATTATAGTTTCAGGTATTGGTACTGCTTTGAGTGCATATGTTGGTGCGTTAACCGCTTATGGATTTTCGAAGTACAAGTTCCTTGGAAATAATGCATTGTTCTGGATAATACTAGGATCAATGATGGTTCCGCCACAACTTGGTATTATTGGTTTTTTTACAATATGCAGCAAGTTAAATCTTATTGATAATCTTCTTGCATTAATTTTACCAATGATGGCAAATGCTCAGTTGGTATTTTTTGTTAAGTTGTATATGGACTCAGCGGTTCCTGACTCTTTAATAGAAGCTGCAAGGATTGACGGTGCCTCTGAATTTGGAATTTTCAATAAAATCGTGCTGCCTGTTTGTGTTCCTTCTATTGCAACAATGTCAATGTTTACTTTCATTTCATCATGGAATAACCTTATAACTCCATCAATAATTTTGCAAAGTGAATCGAATTATACTTTACCATTATTTACAGTTATGGCAAAGGGTGTTTATAGGACTAATTTCGGTGCAGTTTATGCTGCTATTGCGATTTCAATTGTTCCTATTATGGTTGCATTTGCGTTCTGTTCGAAATATATAATCGGAGGAATTACAGCCGGTGCTGTAAAAGAGTAATTATTTACTTGATTCCACAGATTGTTCCGAACCGGAATCTCGGTTTTATTCAGTTTTTATGTCTGGTGTAAAGGTTACAAGTGGGTATTTGAAATTGTAAAGAATAATAATAAAAATTATAGAAACTAAATAACAATTTATGACATATACAAGAAAGTTTTTGGTCAAGTTATAATTGATGAAAAATTAAGCTTTTTGGGTATATTATGGTAAATATATTAAAAAAGAGTAGAATAAACTACTCATTTTTTTTTGTCCTTTTTGTAATATTAAATGACGGAAGGAAATATATTTATATTGATATGTGTATTAGTGCGTTTGAAAAATTTACTTATTATAGTGAATTTATCAAAGTGTAATTTACAGATATTTTCGAGGTTAGGTTATTCCATCAGATTAAGAGCTTTAAAAAAGATATGGGGGGGCTTTTTGTGGAAAGAAACAATATATATCAGCAGATTTCCGAGCGAACACAGGGAGATATTTATATCGGGGTTGTAGGTCCGGTAAGGACAGGAAAATCTACTTTTATAAAAAGGTTTATGGATTTATTAGTATTACCGAATATTGAAAATGAATTTTCAAGGGGCCGGGCAAGAGATGAGCTTCCACAGAGTGCATCGGGTCGTACTATAATGACTACCGAGCCAAAGTTTGTTCCAAATGAAGCAGTCCAGATAGTACTTGATGAAAATGTACAGTTTAAGGTCAGGTTGGTGGATTGTGTTGGTTATATGGTTAGAGGTGCACTTGGACACATGGAAAATGATGTTCCGAGGATGGTGTCAACACCCTGGTTTACCAATCAGATTCCCTTTGTAGAGGCAGCAGAAATAGGTACGAAAAAGGTTATCAACGATCATTCTACAATAGGTCTTGTTATAACCACAGATGGAAGTATCACAGACATTGACAGAGAAGACTATGTTGATGCTGAAGAACGTGTTATAAGAGAGTTAAAGGAAATAAAC
The DNA here is from genome assembly GCA_012513545.1 of Clostridiaceae bacterium. The sequence goes on along the minus strand of JAAZCB010000554.1, from coordinate 81 downwards.
AAGCCCTTTGTGGTTATATTGAATTCTGTTAATCCTTCAGATAATGAAACGGAAAAATTAAGGTTGGAGCTGGAAAACAAG
>JAAZCB010000553.1 GCA_012513545.1 Clostridiaceae bacterium | reverse complement strand
TGGAGTAGCTCCCGCTTCTAAAAGCTCCATGTACCTTTTTTCAATGAATTCCATGGTACTTTTCCATATTTCATACTTTTTCTTCCCATCTTCCGTACCTACATCCCAAAAACATGGCTCAATATAAGTAATCTGGTTTGAAAACTTGTCTTTACTGTAATTGCAATATCTGGTACTTTCCTGTGAATATGAAGCCAGCCTGTGTCTGACTATTTCATGAGTAACTCCTCTGTCACAAATAATTCTTACAGTAATGGAATAATGCTCTATAACTGCTTCATGTCCGTTCTTAATTATCTTTCTGACAAATTCCCCAGAAGAAGTATCTGTAGTCCTGTCCTCACTTTTGTAACAAACTCTTCCCGCCTTCTCGATGTGTTTTAGAATTTGCTCTCCATTAATTTCAGTCTCAATTACAAAATATGGTTTGATTACTATCATGACATATCCTCCGTATTTTATCTGTTTATCGAACTCACTCCCTTAATTTGCAAGACTCCTTTGGCAGCCTAAAATATCACAGAGTGTATTTCATATATTAATTCTGCATAACAGTGCCAAATCCGGACGCATCCCCATATAAAAGAGTCAAATACGTCCGAATTGCAGCAATTCATACTATTTTGACTTGCTTTCAACTTCCTTTATAATCCTGTCGATAAAGGCATCTAACGTCATTGCTCCCAGATCGCCTTCCTTTCTCGCCCTTACAGCAACAGCCCTGTTTTCAACTTCCTTATCACCTATTACAAGCATGTATGGAAGCTTTTCAAGTTGAGCTTCCCTTATTTTATAGCCTATCTTCTCATTGCGCATATCTGTCTCAACTCTTATGCCCTTTGCCTCTAGCATATTCTTCACTTCATTTGTAAACTCATGGTGTTTGTCTACAATAGGAAGTATTTTTACCTGAACCGGGGACAGCCAGGTAGGAAACGCTCCGGCATAATGTTCTGTCAAGATAGCAATAAATCTTTCTATACTTCCAAATACAACCCTGTGTACCATAACAGGCCTGTGTTTTTCTCCATCCGCACCAATATATGTCAGATCAAACCTTTCCGGCATCTGAAAATCAAGCTGTATGGTACCGCACTGCCAGGTACGCCCTATTGAATCCTCAAGGTGAAAGTCTATCTTTGGCCCGTAAAAAGCCCCATCGCCTTCATTTACCTTGAACTTCATCCCCTTTGAATTAAGCACACCTTCAAGGGCATCTATAGCCACTTTCCACTGTTCGTCGCTTCCCATAGAGTCTTCAGGCCTTGTTGAAAGTTCTACATGATATTTGAAACCAAATACCCCATAGAAATCATCAATCAGGTTTATTACACCTGCTACCTCATCCTTAATCTGCTCGGGAGTCATGAAAATATGAGCATCATCCTGGGTAAAGCACCTGACCCTCATCAATCCGTGTAAAGCACCTGATAGTTCATGCCTGTGAACCAGACCAAGCTCAGCCATTCTCTGAGGCAGATCCCTGTATGAATGAAGCCTCCTTTTATAGGCAAGCATTCCACCGGGACAGTTCATAGGCTTTACTGCATAGTCCCCTTCATCTATTTTTGTAAAATACATGTTATCCTTGTAATGATCCCAATGCCCTGATCTGTGCCATAACTCTTCACTTAGAATAATCGGAGTCTTAATTTCCTGGTAGCCTCTTTTTCTATGTTCCTCTCTCCAGTAGTCCTCAAGTATGTTTCTTAAAACCATGCCCTTTGGCATAAAGAAAGGGAATCCCGGCCCCTCTTCCATTATATCGAATAAATCCAGCTCTTTTCCTAGCTTTCTATGATCCCTCTTTTTAGCCTCTTCCATCCTGAATATATACTCATCAAGATCACTCTTTTTTGCAAAGGAAGTACCGTAAATTCTCTGGAGCATTTTGTTTTTCTCGTTGCCTCTCCAGTACGCGCCTGCCACTGACATCAGTTTAAAAGCTTTAATTTTACCTGTTGACTCCAAATGAGGACCGGCACAAAGATCTACAAAATCCCCCTGCTTGTAAAAGGATATGGTTTCATCCTCCGGCAAGTCACGAATAAGCTCAACCTTGTAAATTTCACCTTTCTCCTCCATAAATTTCAACGCTTCATTTCTTGGAAGTGTGAACCTCTCAAGCTTTAAGTCATCTTTTATTATTTTTTTCATTTCTTCTTCAATTTTTTCCAGTTCTTCTACAGAAAATGGCTTCTCAACATCGAAATCATAATAAAAACCATTTTCTATAGAGGGACCTATCGCAAGCTTGGCTTCAGGATAAAGCCTCTTTACAGCCTGCGCCATAACATGTGATGAAGTATGCCTGTAAGCATGCCTGCCTCCATCATCCTCGAAGGTTAAAAGGTTTAAAGCGCAATCCTTCTCCAATTGGCAGCTTAAATCCCTAACCCTTCCGTCAACTTCCCCTGCTAACGCCACCCTGGCTAATCCTGCACTTATACTCTCAGCCACTTCTTTTACTGAAATACCTTCATTATATTCCTTAACGCTTCCGTCCTTAAGTGTTACTTTAATCATCTGAAATTCCTCCTGTACAATTATATGAATTTACAAATTACAAAACAAAAAACCCTCATCCCTGAAAGGGACGAGAGCTGTTTCCCGTGGTTCCACCCTAATTTGTACTCATTAAACGATAACGCAGTCAGCGCTTCAGCTCAGAGGTGGTCTTCAACTGTACAATCCTTAAAAGCGCTTTCAGCCTAAGGCAGCTTTCTCTCTAACAGGAAGTTGACAATTTACTCTTCTCATCGTAGCCGAATCATCTGTATCAAACTTTATTATACTATTATATATTTATCTTATTTATGTGTCAACGTTCTTAAAAATAAAACCCGGGAATAACATTACAACCATTCTTGCGGATGATTTACAGCATGTTGTACATCATCCAACAACTGTTTCACATGCCATCCATCTGTCGTGGCATGATGAAAAGTCAGGGAAAGCGGCAACATCATATATCCGCTTTTTTCAAAAATCCGTCCTGCCTCAACAGTTGGAAAATAGTAAGGCTTATTTTCAAAGCTTTGAACGGAAAAATGCTTAAACTCAATCCACGGAACGCAAGATATAACGCAGCTGTTTTCGGGAGGTAGTTTATCGGGCTGCGATAGAACACCATGGTTATTTCCGTATTTCTGCTGGTTTTCCAGATACCGCTGGTAAAAAACAGAGAATTTCTCATCATACTCTGTCCACATCAACGAAATTGTTTTATCATCCTCGTGAAAAACCCCATACAACGGTGTGAGTGTGTCCCAATACCCCAGTACATCTCCTTTTACTGCCACTTTAAATTCAATCTGCCTGTTGAGCATTGTTGTCATTAACCAGAGATAAGCTGGAAAGAATTTAATTTTACGCTCCCTCAAAGTTTCTTTCATCACAGTAATATCCATTTCAACCGTCAATGAATATCCTATAGGCGACATCTTTGAGAAATAGTAAAACATTTGACCACGAGGCCATGTTTGTATATCTATCGGATGAAAGTTTGTTTCCATAGTCATATTCCTTTCACCCACAATCCATGTTTGTTGCAATAGAAATACAGTGTGCCGCCGTACATTTTCGGGAAACGCAATTCTGCGCCTTGCTCGGGATAAAGTTTCACGAAAAGCACCCTGTCAAATGCAACATAAGCAACAAATGAAATATAGTGGGATTTACTCATTTCATGTGACATGGTAATATAGTAATCCCATTCAACTTCATCTACCCATATCTTGTGTACATCATCCTCCGGCTTTGCAATTAACGGCTCCAACTTTCTGCCGCAGCATGAAATCTCTGTTTCGCCTGTGCTGCTTATTATATTACTGCAGTTTGGACATGCATAAAATTTAATTTGCTTCATATTCCCTCCGTCAGCATCATTGGGGTCTAAATCGCCCAATAGAATTTTTTCAATGTTTACTCCTAAAATGTTGGAAAGCTCGCTGAGCAAAGATATATCAGGACAACCCAAACCACGCTCCCATTTGGAAATTGTTTTGTCACTAATATTCATGGCCTCGGCGACTTCTTTTTGCGTCATATTCTTCTCTTTGCGAAGATATAAAATCAGTTCTCCAACTTTTCTGCAATCCATAATGTTCACCTCTACATAATAAGAGTAACTGCTGACAGATTATTTTTCAATAAACGCTCCGTAGAGTTATAAAATTATCCCCATCTTGCACTTTAATTCAAATTGAACAATAGAAACACCAGTGATGAGTTCTTAAATGACATGCAAGGATGCTGCCCTTACTTTATTTTTGACTCTCAAATAGTTTCATTTAACTTTATAGGTTATTTTTTTCTCGCCAAAGAATTTCAATAAAATCCACTGCTTTCCTCATACTAACATAATCATAATCTTCTTTATCAAATAACAAATGCCTGAATTTTTGTGTTTCCTTTCTCTGTGTAAAGATTGCACGTATATAATCGCGTCGAAAACCAGGATATACTTGCTTTGCAAATTCAGGGTCTGCCAGAATATATTTTCGCAACTCACCAAGCAATAATTCATCTTCTTTTCTCTTTTTCTCTCGGGCATCTTCTTCCTCTTTCAACTTTTTTTCTCGGATTTCTTTGATTTCATTATTGTGCTCTATTAATTGCTGTAACTTTTGCTCCCCTAATAGTAACCTATCATTTTCAACCCAAAAATCAAAATCACG